>NZ_JBFRMK010000201.1:0-66335 GCF_041470405.1 Shewanella sp. 10N.286.45.A1 | reverse complement strand
TAACTGATCGGCATTAGGCTTAACGCCTGCTTTTTTAAAGATAAACTACGATTACTGAGCGTCTAAGTAGCGCTCTGCATCTAGCGCTGCCATACAACCTGTACCTGCAGAGGTAATTGCTTGACGGTAATGTTGATCCATAACGTCTCCTGCTGCAAAAACACCTTCTATGCTTGCTTGTGTTGCATTACCATTTAAGCCACTTTCGACTTTAATGTAGCCATTATTCATCTCTAACTGGCCTTCAAACATGCCGGTATTTGGGCTGTGGCCGATAGCAACAAAAACGCCAGCAACTTCTAGATCTTTGATGCTGCCATCTTTAGTACTTTTCATTTTAAGGCCATTTACGCCCATTGCATCTCCAACAACCTCTTCAAGGGTATTGTCTAAATGCAGAATAATGTTGCCGCTTTCTACCTTATCCATTAAACGTTTAGTTAGGATCTTTTCGCTGCGGAAAGTATCACGACGGTGAATAAGGTGAACTTCAGAAGCGATGTTACTTAAGTAAAGTGCTTCTTCTACAGCGGTATTACCACCACCTATTACAGCAACTTTTTGATTACGGTAGAAGAAACCGTCACAAGTCGCACAAGCTGAAACGCCGCGGCCTTTAAAAGCTTCTTCTGACTCAAGCCCTAGGTACATAGCTGATGCGCCAGTTGAGATAATAAGAGCATCACAAGTAAACTCACCATTATCGCCTTTAAGCTGGAAAGGGCGCACATTTAAGTTTACTTCATTGATGTGGTCAAAAATAATTTCTGTTTCAAACTTTTCAGCGTGCTTCTGCATACGCTCCATCAGAGCAGGACCGGTAAGATCATCTGCATCACCAGGCCAGTTTTCAACTTCAGTCGTGGTCGTAAGTTGTCCACCTTGCTGCATACCCGTGATCATTACGGGCTTTAGGTTGGCGCGAGCGGCGTATACTGCGGCTGTATAGCCTGCAGGGCCTGAACCCAGAATAAGTAAGTTACAATGTCTAGCTTGGGTCATTTTTTTCTCCGTTCTTTTACGAATGCAGTGTCTAACGAGGGGTTAACTCCCTCTATCTCTACGAATTGCAGCGATTGTATGGAATTTAAGGTTGTGGGTAAAGCTCTGTATTGGAGGTTAGTGCAACGTAAACCTTACAGAACCGTGATTTTTAGCGGTTTTTGCACGCTTTTGGCTGCTCCTTATCACGTTTTGGTTTATTCTATAGCGCAAAGATTGATATCTAGCTGATCACAGCCCTAAACAGTAAAAAAGGAAGTGTTATGCGTATTAGCGCGAATTTTGATGGCGGAAACATAGAAGTAATCAACGCAGATAATAAAGATGATGTGCAACTCGCCATTCGTCCAGATGAAGGCGGTGAATTTTTCCAGTGGTTTAACTTCAAACTAGACGGTGTCGTAGGTACTCAGTACACACTTAATATCGTCAATGCAGATAAAGCTTCTTATGTAAAAGGTTGGGATGATTATCAGGCTGTAGCGACCTACGATAGACAAAGCTGGTTTAGACTGCCAACCACCTATCAAGATGGTAAATTAACAATCGAAGTCGATTTAGATTGTGACGCTATTCAGATTGCTTATTTCGCACCATATAGTTACGAGCGTCATCAAGATCTACTTGCGGCCGTGCAAGTGCATCCACAGGTCAGTTTAGAGCATTTAGGGTTAACATTAGATGACCGTGACATGACACTGATTAAAGTCGGTGATGGTGATGAAGAGAAAGCTAATATCTGGATCACTGCACGTCAGCACCCTGGCGAAACCATGGCTGAATGGTTAGTCGAAGGCTTAATCAATAATTTATTGGATAGCGACTGCCCAACAGCAAAATCATTGCTTGATAAAGCAAACTTCTACATCGTACCAAACATGAATCCGGACGGAAGCGTGCGCGGACACCTTCGCACTAATGCCGTAGGCACTAACTTGAATCGCGAGTGGCAATCGCCATCTTTAGCGAAGAGCCCTGAAGTCTTTTACGTTGTTAACAAAATGAAAGAGACTGGCGTCGATCTTTTTTATGATGTTCATGGTGATGAAGGGTTACCTTTTGTATTTTTGGCTGGCTGTGAAGGCGTGCCTGCATACACCAAAGAAGATGATGATCGTCAGCAAGCATTTGTTGATGCATTACAAATGGCAAGCCCAGATTTTCAAACTGAGTTTGGATATGATAAAGATCAACCAGGTCAGGCGAACTTAACCGTGGGCTCTAATTGGGTTGCGCACACTTTCGGTTGTCTCTCAAATACGTTAGAAATGCCATTTAAAGACAACGACAATATGCCTGATCTTATGGCTGGTTGGTCACCAGAGCGTTGTATCTATTTAGGCGAAGCATCACTAATTGCAATGAATGCCGTTGTCGATAAATTAAAATAGTCACCAGTTGAGGTACATCATCTATGGCGTTAGTTAAATGTCCAGGTTGTGGTGAGCGGATATCGAGCATGGCAAAACAGTGCTCCCATTGTAAGGCTAACATCTCCGCCGACAATGAAAGTTTACAGGTTATTAGCCATATTAAACGCTCTAACCAATTAATGAACCAGAGCTTTCTTGCGCTTACGTTATTTATTGGCGGTGTCGTAACTTGGTTTTGGGGAGGGGAGCCCGCTGAAGGTACCCGTGCAACGGTAGCCGGCGGTGCTTTTGCCTTAGGCTTTGTTGGCTATCTAATAACACGAGTGCAAATCGTGCTCCATAAACGGAAAAAAGTATGACAGATATCAATAAAGTCATCGATGAGATGCCTACCGAAGTCTATGAGCGTTTATTGAGTGCTGTAGAACTTGGTAAGTGGGAAGATGGAACAGTTCTAAGCCAAGAGCAGCGTGCTTCAACGCAGCAAGTGGTGATGCTATATCAAGCACGGAAGCTCACTCAAACTGAGCACTTTACTATTAATAGTGAAGGGCAGGTCAATGAGTTATCTAAGTCTGAACTTAAAAAGCAGTTTAAAGGTGATTCAATCGCTGAATTTAAAGAGAAAGAGCTTTAAACAAAAAAACTAATAGAAAAGCCGCTCTAGGAGCGGCTTTTCTATTAAGTATGCTTGCTTAATCTTGGGTTAGTTCACCGACAATAGATTGCTCCATAGCAGTGCGAATAGCCTCAGGCGTTAAATCTGTTGAAAGCAAGTAGTGTAATTTGGCTAAAGCTGCTTCTGTCGTCATATCATAACCACTAATCACTCCGGCTGACGCTAACGCATTACCTGTTGCATAGCCGCCCATATTGACTTTACCTTGCAGACATTGAGTCAAGTTTACCAGCACGATTCCACGGTCATGGGCATCCTTAAGGGTTTTTAGCAATGCCGGTGTTTGTGGTGCGTTGCCTACGCCAAATGTGAGTAATATCAGCGCTTTTACTGGCTGCTGCAAAACATTAGCAAAAATCTCGGTATTGATCCCAGGGTAAAGGGTCACGACCCCTATGGGCTGCGGGCTAATATTGATCACTTCTAAAGGTTTCGTCGCATTTTCGACGGCTCTCTTGCCTGCATGCCAACGAATTTTTATTCCAGCTTCTAGAAGTAATGGAAAATTGGGCGATGCAAAAGCATTGAAACCATCAGCGTGTGCTTTGGTGGTGCGGTTACCTCTAAATAGCTTGTTATTAAAGAATAAACAGACCTCTGCAACTGGATAGTTGGCTGCGATATAAAGTGCGTTAAGCAGGTTTGTTTGGCCATCAGAACGTAATTGCGCTAATGGGATTTGTGAACCTGTAACGATGACAGGCTTTGACAATCCCTGCAGCATAAAAGACAGAGCTGATGCTGTATATGCCATCGTATCTGTGCCGTGGAGGATAACGAAGCCATCGTACTTGTCATAGTTAGCTTTTATATCATTAGCAATCATTTGCCAATCAGTCGGTGCCATGTCTGAAGAGTCGATAAGTGGCGAGTATTCGCTAATCACAAAGTCTGGCATCTCTTCATGGTAAAACTCAGGCATCGCTTTAACACATTCAGTCAAAAAACCGGCGACTGGGGCAAAGCCCTGTTCGGTCTTCTGCATACCAATGGTTCCGCCTGTGTAGGCAACATATATACAAGGTTTAGTCATGTTATTTTTGTTTTTGAGCACAATGAGGTGATTATAATGGTGCAGGTAGAATAAAGCCCAGTAAAACTGGGCTTTATTTAATAATAGTTTACTTAAAGCTATCTGCTAACTGGCTAGTCAGTGCAAGTGTCGCAGTATAAATAAACCCCATTTGGGTCATCAAAAGACTGTAACGTGTCAGTGAGTGTCGAGAACTGACCAAGTAGTTTGTCGACTAAAGTGGTTTGTGTCAGGCTTTCTGGAATATAAACTGCTGCTGAAGCAAACATCTCTTGAATAAATTGATCCTGCGGTGATAATTCTTGTTGAATCACTTCAGTATCAAAATGGTCAATTTTTGCGAGTTCAGCTGCATGAGTAACAGCATTTTGCAAATCACCAATACCATCAACTAATCCAAGCTCAAGTGCTTTGCGGCCAGTCCAAACTCGTCCTTGGGCAATATTGTCCACTTGCTCTAAGGTCATATCACGTTCGGTAGCAACCAGAGATATAAAGTCTTTGTAACCACGTTCTATATGACGTTGAATAACAGCACCTATCTCAGGAGACATCCCTTTAGTGACAGAAAACCCTGCCCAATCAGAGGTGGCGACGCCATCAGTGTGCACACCAATACTTGCGAGCGAGTCTTCAAAGGTAGTAACCATACCAAAAATCCCAATCGAGCCCGTTAACGTTGTTGGGGTGGCGTAGATATAGTCGGCACTCGCAGAGATCCAATAACCACCAGAAGCTGCATAGCTGCCCATACTGACGACAATTGGTTTATTGGCGGCTTTTAATGCTAACACTTCTTGGCGGATCTGCTCCGATGCAAATGCACTCCCGCCAGGGCTATCAACTCGAAGTACTACAGCCTTGATAGAATCATCAAATCGAGCTTTACGCAGTAGCTCTGAAGTACTTTCTCCACCAATCTCACCCGCGGGTTGTGAACCGTTTAAAATTTTTCCTTTGGCTACAATAATACCGACTTTGTTATCAGCTAATAAAAGAGGGTGACTTGCAGTGACAGAAAGATAATCGTAAAAATCAATTTGTTTAAAGGATTCACCATCAGCAGATTTTCCGACAGCGTCAACCATACTTAAGCGAAACTCTTCAGCGGTTTTTAGCTCATCAACCCAGTTCAGATTAAGCGCCATTTGGCTGGATTGGCCGTCAGCCTTGTCGAGTTCTGCCAAATACTCTTTGGCAGATAACGACAATTGCTTAGCGGCTATATCGCGGTTTTGGCCTACGGTAGTGCTGTAACTTTCCCATAGATCATTTAAAAGTGCCAAATTGGCTTCTTTCGCCGCGTCAGACATATCATCACGAATAAAAGGTTCTACAGCAGATTTAAAAGTACCAACTCTAAAAACATGTGCTTTGATTTTAAGTTTATCTAACGCAGACTTGAAATATTGACGGTAACGACCGAGACCTTCTATTTCAACACTGCCCTGAGGGTTTAGGTAGATGCTGTCGGCATAACTTGCTAAGAAGTATTGATTTTGTCCAAACCAATTTGCATGTGCAACAATAGGTTTGCCTGTTTCCTTAAAGTGGTTTAATGCATCGCCTATAGATTGCAGTTTACTCATGCCTGTACCACGTAAATGGCCTAGATCGAGTACCAATTGACTAATTCGAGCATCGGAAGCTGCATTGTTCACGACATCGATGACATCCGAAAGCAGTATTTCGCCACTACCATCTTTAGCGCTGCCGCTTTTCATCGCAGCTTCTAAAGGATCTACACGACGTTTCTGATCAACGATAGTGCCTGACAGGTTCAGCACAAGCGCTGAGCCATCTTCAACTTTTAATGTCTCTTCGCTACTAAGGGTTACGATAAGCGCAATAATCAAACCGAAAAAAATAAGGTTTAGAAATAACTTTCTTGTACCATTTATAATATTCCAGCAAAGCAGAAATATCCTTTTAAAAACTGAGGGTTTAGCGGGCATTAGCCACTCCTTTAAATCCGAATTAGCATAATGCTAACTGAAAATCCTTTAGAAAGGAAAACTCATTTGTAAAGGAATCTGATCACTCACTTATTGAGCTTATTGATAACACAGGGTATGCTGAATTAAATCACTTGTTTAAAAAGGATGTTTGAATGTCGTTTCCGCATTTATTAGAACCCTTAGATCTGGGATTTACCCAGTTAAAGAACCGCGTATTGATGGGCTCAATGCATACCGGTTTAGAAGAAGAAAAGGGCGGCTTTGAGAAACTGGCAGCGTTTTATAAAGAGCGTGCACAAGGCGGAGTAGGGCTTATTGTTACTGGTGGTATATCGCCCAATTTGCGTGGCAGACTTGCCCCTAATGCTTGTCAGTTGAGTTTTCCATGGCAGGTAAAAAAGCACACTGTAGTGACCAAAGCCGTTCACGATGCTGGCGGTAAGATCTGCATGCAGTTACTGCACGCTGGCCGATACGGCTACCATCCATTTTCTCAAGCTCCGAGCAAAATTAAATCACCGATTACACCTTTTACACCTTCTAAAATGTCTACAAGACAGGTAGAAGGTACTATTAAAGACTACGCTACTAGCGCTGCGTTAGCTAAAAAAGCAGGTTACGATGGCGTTGAAGTGATGGGGAGTGAAGGTTACCTCATTAACCAGTTCGTCAGCTCTCGCACCAATAAGCGCAGCGATAAATGGGGCGGTGCTTTTGAAAATAGAGCGCAATTTCCGATTGAGATCGTGAAGCAAATCCGCGCTAAAGTGGGTAAAGAATTCATTATTATTTTTAGACTCTCGATGCTTGATTTAGTCGACAACGGTTCGACATGGGATGAAGTCGTTCAGCTTGCTAAATCATTAGAAAGTGCTGGAGTGACAATTATCAACACCGGTATTGGCTGGCATGAGGCTCGAGTACCGACTATTGCTACCAGTGTTCCGCGTGGAGCATTTGCTTGGGTTACCGAGAAGCTGATGAAAGAGATGAGCATTCCTCTCATCGCGACCAACCGTATTAATACTCCAGAAATTGGCGAATCTATAATAGCTTCAGGGCAAGCGGATATGGTCTCTATGGCAAGGCCATTTTTAGCCGACGCAGAGTTTGTGAACAAAGCTGAAGCTAACACGCCAGAATTGATTAACACCTGTATTGGTTGTAACCAAGCCTGTTTAGATCATACTTTTGCTTTAAAGCGCGCAACCTGTTTAGTCAATCCACGGGCTTGCTACGAAACTGAACTCAACTTTACCCCAGCGAAAGTGAAAAAGCGTATAGCTGTAATGGGAGCCGGCCCTGCAGGTATGGCATTTTCCATTTATGCTGCAACTCGTGGTCACGAAGTTGTGCTATTTGAAGCAAAACCAGAAGTAGGCGGCCAATTTAATTTAGCGCGTAAAATCCCTGGTAAAGAGGAATTTGACGAAACTATCCGTTATTTCCTTAATCAGATAAAACTACACAAGGTTGAGTTGAGGTTAAACACTAGACTTGATGCTAGCGTAGTGAGAGATGAAAAGTTTGATGAGATAGTAATGTCTTCGGGGGTCAAACCAAGACCTCTAGACCTTCCCGGCTTTGATGATCCAAAAGTGGTTGATTACCAACAAGTGCTCAATGGCGATGTAGAAATAGGAAAGAAAGTTGCTTTGATAGGAGCTGGCGGTATTGGATTTGATATGGCTCATTACCTTTGCGAAGATGAATCGTCAACGTTAAACGCTAATAAGTGGTTAAAGCAGTGGGGTATTGATAAAGAATATAAAGAAGCCGGCGGCCTTACAGAGCCAGTGTTAGATGACAAACACCGTGACGTTGTTTTATTGCAACGTAAAACCACTAAGATGGGTAAGGGATTAGGAAAAACTACCGGTTGGATCCATCGCTCTGTTTTAAAACAACATCAAGTCGCGATGAAAACAGGTGTTAGCTATAACAAGTTTGATGAAGCAGGCTTACACATTACAGTTGATGACAAGCCAGAGGTATTGGCCGTCGATAATGTTGTACTCTGTGCTGGCCAAGTATCAAACACAGAACTTGTTGAAGAGATGAAATCAACGGGAGTTCCTGTACATCTGATTGGTGGCGCTGATGTTGCTGCAGAACTTGATGCTAAACGCGCCATCCGCCAAGGCGCAGAACTCGCAATTGCACTCTAACTTAACTATTAATTTAATTAAGATTGCGTCATTATCAACCCCATCTAATATTAGCCTAAAGTGCTTATATTAGATGGGCATCATGTATAAATCAGATGGGTGCAAAAAATCAGTAGGTGACGCCACCTATAGTGCTTCGCAGTCACGAGATTTGCTGTAGGTTTGCACATATATGAACAAGCCTAAAATATTTAAAAACATTTTAACCGACGACATTAAAGTTTTGACTATCTAGCGGAGATATAAGCCCTAAAGAAAAATATCAAAATTGGCTAATGGTTATTCTTTATCTAAAGCGTAGCACACTTCGTAGTATCCCCATTTCGTAAGGTTAATGTTCTGTTCAATACCAATACCAATACCAATACCAATACCAATACCAATACTAATCCCAATCTGTAAGAGGTTTGATCGCTATGAATAGTTCATCAGCTTATAGTGATTGGTATTACTCATTGAAAGTCAAATTTGGGCAGCAGAAGTGCTAGCTGTTTGAAGATAGAATAATCAAGGAGCAGTTATCTAGCATCATGCATGGAAACATTGCCAAAGTGAACGAATAGCCTCAATTTACTTACTCGATTTCAGCGCCTTGAATTGTCAGCTAATTATCAATAACTTACCGCAATTGGTATCGAAAAACTGAAATTACATAATTGTCTGCCTGCATGCCTTAAATCATGGTTAATGTTAACTCGTTATATAGAACAACGAAGCTAAACTGCTAATGAGTGAGAGGCGTAAAGTAGTGTAAAAGTCGTGGGGTTATTTGCTAATCGCTTGATAGCATAAGGGCTACTCTAATTGCTACTTTGACCCATAATGAAACGATTATCCTTAGTTATTATCGCTATCCTAGTGATTGTTGTGTGCTGGTTTTTCATGACTCAAGCTTCAATTACACCAGCAGCGACGACTTATAAAACAGATAAAATAAGCCTCGGTGATATCATGAATTCTGTCAGTGCGACAGGCACCTTGGCGGCGGTAGATGATGTCATTGTTGGTGCGCAGCTTTCTGGGCAGATCACCGCTGTCTATGCCGATTTTAACGATACGGTGACCGCCGGTCAGCTCCTGGCTCAAATTGATCCCAGCACTTTTGCTGCCAAAGTGGTTCAAGCCCAAGCTCAGGTCGATAAAACTAAAGCCGATCTGCGTTTACAGCACATTGCTATTGAACGTGCGAATGTGACGTTCAATAAAGCTAAGCGTGACCTACTACGGGCTACAAAACTTGCTGCTGCTAAACATATTTCAGCTGATGAGCTTGATAATATAGAAACCCAAGTCAAACAAGTTGAACTTGATGTACAGCAGTCAGAAGCCCAGTTGGCAGTATTGCAAGCCACGTTAGCGGCTAATAAAGCCAGTTTGGATCAGAATCAGATTGAGCTAAATCGTACTGAGATCCGAGCACCAATTGAAGGTATCGTCATAGCTCGAACCATTGAAGCTGGGCAAACCGTGGCATCGAGCCTTAATACCCCAGAGTTGTTTCAACTGGCTAAAGATCTGTCGATGATGGAGATTGAAGCCTACATTGATGAATCTGATATTGGTCAGTTACAAGTGGAACAACGAGTCAGTTTTACAGTTGATGCATACCCGGATGGGCAGTTTAACGGCGTGATCAAGCAGATCCGACGATCAGCACAATCGACCTCTGGTGTAGTCAGCTATACGGTGATTGTTTCTGCGAATAATCGTAAAGGGGAGTTACTTCCCGGTATGACAGCCAATCTGGATATCGCCATTGATAGCGTTCAAGGTAGCCTTCGGGTGCCTAATGCAGCACTGCGACTAGCCACACGATTCAATGATAACTCAAATAAAACCCAGCGACGTGGTCCACAGACACTATTAGCAAGCTTAGATTTGAGTGAATCTCAACAGCAACAGTTAAAAGAAATTATGCCCAAACGAGCAGAAGGTGGGGGGGCAGGAAGATCTAGGCAATATAAACAACAGCTTGAGCTAGCGTTAAACACAGTACTGACCAAACAACAACAAGCGCTTAGGCTTGAAATTCAAAGCGGAAAAGTCAGAGTGGCTAGTTTGCTACTGCTACGTGACGGCAAGCAAGTGATTGTGCCGGTTAAGTTGGGGATCACCGATGGGCAATATACAGAACTATTGAATAGCGATCTAATGGGCGAGCAAGTGATCACTCAAATCAAAGCGAGTTCAAAATGAGTATAGCAATTGAGTGTTTGAATCTGAGCCACAGCTTTCCGATGGCCGGAGAGCGATTTCAGGTATTAAAAAATATAAACCTCAACATTAAGCAAGGGGAAATGGTGGCGATCATGGGGCCTTCTGGCTCAGGTAAGTCAACACTAATGAATCTTATTGGCTGTTTGATGACGCCAGAACAAGGTGAGGTGCGGATTTTGAATCGCTCGACACTGGGAATGAAGAAAGAGGGTTTAGCGACATTACGCCGTGACCATATAGGCTTCGTGTTTCAGCAGTTCAATTTGCTTGCTCGTACTTCTGCGATCGATAACGTAAAAATGCCATTAATGTATGCAGATGAATTGATAAAAGATGCCACTCTTCGGGCTAGACAATGCCTAGAGTCGGTGGGGTTAGGCGATCGATTGATGAACCTACCCAGCCAACTTTCTGGTGGTCAGCAACAACGAGTGGCTATCGCACGAGCGTTAATTCATCAACCGAATATTATTTTGGCAGATGAACCTACAGGGGCACTGGACAGTCACACTAGCAAAGACATCATGTTGCTGTTTAAGAAGCTTAATCAGCAAGGTAAAACCGTTGTTTTGATCACTCATGAAGATGAAGTTGCCTCCTACGCAGATAGGATCATTATGGTAAGAGACGGCAAAATTCAAAGCCCAGATGAGAGTGCTGATGCATACAAAGTGAAGGTGATGCCATGACGTTAGTTCACACGGCATTATTATCGCTAAGACGAAACCTGATGCGCTCTATTTTAACGACTTTAGGGATTATTATTGGGATTAGCGCCGTGATTGTCATGTTTGCTCTTGGAGAAGGTGCACAACGACAAGTTGAAGAGCAGATCAAGAGCTTAGGTACAAACGTACTTATGGTTCGGGCCGGGCCGAGTAAATCTGGCGGGGCGAAACAAGCCGTCGGAAACGTGAATAAGCTTGAAATGAGCGATGCCGTTGCCATCAAAAACGATATTGCCGAAGTTGTTTACGTTGGAGCATCAAACAGCGGTCAAGCGCAAGTTGTATGGGGTAATCAAAATTGGTCTACCAGCATACTGGGAACTAACACAGACTACATTCAGGCCAGCAATTGGGTGATTTCTCAAGGTGAAATGTTCAGTGAAAATGACGTTAGATCAGGTGCTAAGGTTGCACTGATAGGCCATACCGTGGCTGCAGCTTTATTTGGTGATGCGCAGTTCGCTGTAGGCGAGATAGTGCGTGTCAATAAGGTCCCGATAACGATAATAGGGCTGCTGCAAACAAAAGGGCAAGATCTGCGTGGATTTGACCAAGATGATACGCTGATCATGCCGATAACCACATCAAATAGGCGTGTGCTAGGCCGTTCGGGTAGTAATATTAACAAGGTAAATCGGCTTACGTTAGCGGTCAATGAAGCTCAAAATATGGACTACGTTAGTGAGGAAGTCGAGCGTTTACTTAACCAGCGCCATCGTGTGCCAATTGGACAAACAAGTCCCTTCGATGTCATGAACCTATCTGCAATGCTTTCGACGCGCGCTGAAGCAAACCGTGTATTCTCTATGCTATTAGCTGGAGTTGCTGGCGTGTCGTTATTGGTCGGTGGCATAGGCGTGATGAACATAATGCTCGTGAGTGTCACTGAGCGCACACGTGAGATTGGCTTACGGATGGCCGTTGGGGCGAAACCAAAACATATATTGATCCAATTCCTTATTGAAAGCATAACCTTATGTATTATTGGCGCGTTAATGGGGGTGTTATTGTCGCTGCTGGCTGTGTTCATCATGCAATATTGGGTTGGCTGGGAAATGGCATTATCACTCACGATTATCGTCATCAGCGTCATGGGGACTGCACTGATTGGAATAGGCTTTGGTTTTTACCCTGCCTATAAAGCCGCTAACCTCGATCCTATTGAGGCATTACGATACGAATAACTCCGCCTGTAAAGCGTAGTTTCTTATTGGGACTACGTTTTTAGTACAATCGAATACCAAGGAGCAATTAACGACCTTAGATTAGTGTCGCCAAAATCTCGTTGAAGGATCAATCTTTTAATGTAATTGGTATTATGTATGAGAGCCATTTACTGGTAGGCAACATTCAAAAATAACAAGAGTATGGCAAATTTGCCTTAAGCACTCGAATATTGTGCTATGAGTGGTTAATTTGCCGTGGAAACTTAATGATTAAGAGTGGGTGGCTCATCTATTCCTGCTTCAAATTGACCAACTCAGACACACGCAATGCATGATGGTAAGCAACCATGATGATGGTACTGTCACGATGACCGTGGCGACCGACCGATTTGGCTGCTTTGCTGATGCGCTCAATCTCTGATGATGTTAGATATTCACGTTCACGAACATCTTTATATTTGCGGGTATTGATAACTTTCGAGTTTTTGGTGCTTGGGGTGGGGTTTCTGTAATCTTCTAAGTTGCTGATATTACTCATCTGGCTCTCCGTAACTTTCGAGATTATAGTCGAAAGTAGGAAAGATTTATACGGTGATGAAGATTGCTAGTAATGGGAACTGTGATGATGGTGGGAATAGCAAGGGTAAAAAGAACGACTCAATCTTATTAATTTGAGTCGTTCGTTTAACCTTGTGGTTAAGTCATGTATCCATTTTTCAGAATATAAATCGACAAACATAACAAGCTAAAGCTTATCAAATCAACGGTGTACACAGCCACTTTTACCTTCTTTCTTGACTCGGGAGGCATCTCACGATACCGCTCCTCCACAGTAGTAAAATAAGAATCGTGCCTACATAAAAATTTCGTTAAATATATTACGATAAACATAATCACCAGTAAAACAATAGGATTCCCTAAATCGTGGATGCCTAAAATCACCTGCACTCCAGTAAGTAATATGTAAGTGACAAAAATAAACGGTAGCGATACTGAGTAAACTGTATGGTCTTCAGCTTTCCCGTTTGTCACTGTTCTCATAAATTCCAATTTGGAAAAATACGCATACAATACACCACTTCTAACAAACATTACTTTTTATCTCCAAGGTCGAAATCAGGAATGGCGAGCATCCTTTTAAGGGTACTTTCTTGCTGCTTAGGTTGTAGCCGTTTAAAGTTATTAATAGGTCTTGTCACGGGGGATATTGCCTTAACAGCACCTTGCCTCATGATTCCTAAGCCATCTGATGCAAACCCTTTTGCGCCGCCGGGGTAAAACGTTTCAGATGCTCCATAACCTACGGCAGAAATGGTTGTTGCGGGATACACGAATGGTGCAGCACTAACTCCCATATCGAACACGGTTTTACCAAATCCATCTTTCCCTTCAAGGTATTCATTAATCTCCAAACCAATCCCGACGGCAAATAACTTTTTAATCAGTAGCTCACCATTTAGCAGCACCATTTTGGAGTTTGTGGATGCCGACTCGATTGCTAACTCCCACGTACTTGCGTTGGTAGTATTGAACGGAAGGACATTTGGTTTTGTTTTCATTACCACGGCACTCTCATCCAATACTGAGGCTGCTTGCTGTGCTGCGAGCACACCTTGGGCTGCTGTATTATCTGTTTGACCTACATTGGTACTCCTACCCCCATCAGCTCCCGCATTACCCTGATCCCGACTACTCATACCACCTAGATCGGTGCTGTTACTCATAGACGTTTGAATCGCTTGCTGCCCCGACATGCTTGTGTCTTTAGTGATATGCAAGCTTCCGTCACTACTCTTTCCTACGTGACCGATTTTTTTGCCATCACCATTAGTTATCGCCTTAGTTTCATTTTCCTGTAAGGAGTCAGCGCAACCTTGCAGGTCGTCGGTTTCTGCACAATAACCGGTCGGATCGGTTCCCGCCAACGGATTATTCATGATGTAAGAGTAGGGGTTAATCGACTGACTATTACCCGCCGCCTGAATATAGGGGTCCACACTCATAAAGCGCCCAAGGTTGTAATCGTACACCCGGCCGTTCATGTGGATCAACTGAACATCATCAAGATGTTCGTGATCGGTAAAGCCCCGCGGGGTGATGAGCGCACTACCATCGAGACTAGCTAACGTCGGCAACGTTAAAATATCACAGGTGTGGGCTCTGGGCTTACCAAAGGGATCAAAACTTCTTCGGCTCAATATGTGGCCGCTTCTATTTGTTAGCGCATGATTGCTGCCCAGGCGATCTTTATGGGTAAATATTACGCTTCTGTCGGTACCTTGCTCAACCTTCTCTATAGCGACATCGCTAATATAAGCGCGGCTAGACTGGAACACACCGTCAGCATTGCGAGTTTCCTCATAAATACCACCAACATAATAATGGTGTGTGGTGACACCATCGACCTCTTTAACCTGGCGGTAACGGGATAAGTCACTGCCGTAAGAAAATGTTAATGTGCTGCTGTCTTGTGCTATTGCTACGGGCTTATTGAAAGCATTAAACTTGGTCGCTTTACCATCGCCGCTTGTGAGGTTACCTTTGGCATCATAACTGAAGTTTGAGCTTTGGCCGTTCAGCTTTATGACGCTCGACACAGCATTAGGTCCAGCATTGCCAGTTTGACTATAGCGATAGCTGTTAGCGTAATCAGATTTTCGGGTAAGGTTACCGAGTGCATCGTACTCATAATCGATGTGCTGGACGAGATTACCTTCATGATACAAAGTGTTATCGGTAAGACGTTGCAAATTATCGTAGTCAAATGTCTCAAGGGTGCCGCTAAGGTTATCTAACTGCGTCAACAAATTACCATATTCGTCATAGTCTAGATATTCTAGGTTTTGTATATCATTGCCGCTGGCTGTTACTCGACTTGCCAGCATTTGACCGCTGATTTGCGAATACTCGTATTCGCCGGTCATTGCGCCATGAGCTATATTGGCAGCAGTGATATTAGCAAAGGCATCCATAGCCGTTATTTGCCGATAAACGAGATTGTTTGCGGTGTTGTATTCTTTGGTTAAATAACCGCTGTCATTATAAGTCATTGCCACGACGAGATTGTTAGGGTACACCTTTGCTTTTAGGCGGCCATAGTTATCGTCGTAAACATGAGCCAATGAATACGATAATTCCCCAATACCGGTTGCCACCTCAATGACTCTACTGGCATCGTCATAATAGTACTGCTGGCTAAAATCACCGACGGATTCACTATCTAACAAACCCAGCTTACCTTCGTCCCATTGCCATGTGGCGGTTCGTGTCGGCAAGCGGTTAGCTGCATAACTACTGCGTCTGCTAATGAGTCGCCCTAAGCTATCATAGCTTGACCGAATAACATCATTATTAGCATCAGTTTGCTGAGCAAGCTCACCGAAACCATTAGTGATGTATGTGCTGCGGCCTTGATTAGGGTCATTCACCCACAATTTAGTCCCTATGGCATTATATTGTGCCGTAATACGATTCTTCATCGCATCTTCAATAATGAGTGGAAAACCACTGGCATTATAGCCATAACGTGTTTGGCCGTTATCTGCATCTGTTGTGGACATTAACAGTTTTAAGCTGTTGTAGCTACGACTCATGGTGGGTAAATTGCCAGCATCAATTTCGGTTGTTAATCCCAAGTATTGATAGGCCGTACTATGTAAACCAGCTAATGTATCTACTTGTTTTATAGCTGGACGCCCGAGTAGATCATACTGCAAGTAATATGTTCCATAGCGACTTTGACTTAAGTTGGAATAGGGCCGTGATTCAAATACCTTACGGCCGAGAGCATCATATTCGATATCTGAGACGCTATAACCACCACCATCAAAGTCTTGAACCATCGTCCGTATCAGGCGGTTTAGTCTATCAAAGTATTGTACACTGGTTGCAGTTCCCGGGCTGACTGTCATTGTTTTGCTGTAAGCATGAGAAGGGGCGTCAGCATCATACATCACGTTTTGGTAGCCAGTGTAAACAGTGGGGCTCGCTTCTATGCCGCTGGCAGCATATTGTGTTACAGCAACCGTGCGCCCAAGTCCATCGTAGTCCTTGCGTAATTCAAGCCCGTTGGCATCGATAATACGGGTTGGTAGGCCAAAAGCCGGCGATGTCTTAAGAGTCGTTTTATGCCCTAAAGCATTGGTCTGGGTATAAGGGAAATAACCATCACTAGCAGCACTGGTACCATCTAAACTATAGCTGGTACTGTTGCTTCTAGTTTGATTGTGCCAACGGCCATTGTCATAAGCTTGAGCTGTAGTTGCAACCGAAGTGGTTAAACCATAGTCGTTAATCTCAAACACACTTGTTTGGCCTGCTCGAGGATCATCACTTACCGTCGTTACCACTTGTTGAGGCTTGCGACTGCTATGCCATTGGCTAAAAGTTTGGGTTACGCTTGAGCCGCTATCAGTGGCTAACGAGTCTTTTGATGACTTAACCTTGGTACTTTTAGTGACTTTATTTAGCCACCAGTTTGTTTCATCAACCTCAACTTCACGGCTTTGTTCCGTTAATTGATAACCGTATTTATCTTCAACGCGGCTTTGACTTTTAAGCACATTACCCCAGCGGTCAATCTCAGTCATTTTACTGGTTGTAGTACTGAGTAACTCTAAGGTGCTCAAATCAAAGGTTTCATGCACCCTCTCTGCTAAATAAATATGCACAGCTCCTGCACTCTCAGCTTTATGAGCTGCATTGACCTGCCAGCTATAGGTTTCGCTTCGGTAAGGGCTTCCATAGTTTAATTGAGTTTGGTCTTGATAATGTTGCAACTGCTGTATTTTACCTGCATATGGAAAACCGGTATGGAAGACGGTACGAGTGACTGCACCTGTTGTAACATCTTGCATTATGATTTCAGTAAAGCCTTGAAACCCAAGGCCTTCCAAGCTAAATGTTGCACCTTTATAAGCGTATACTTGACTGTTATTCCCCCCAATACCATTGCTTTGACTAAACTGACTGACGACATACATGCTAGAGGCAAACTGGATGTTTCCGTTGCTGTTTAAGTTGTCAATTTCTGGCTGACATAATATAGCCACCCACTAATGCGATTAACACGCGACAAGTAATGTGGAATGCAAGGATGTGTTTGTTTGTAAAATTCATTGGCGTGCTATTTTGGTGCTCATAAATAGCGTTTATAAGCACCAACTAGAGTAGAGTTAGAATTGGTAAGAAACAGCTAGACGTATATCTCGACCCGGTTCATTAATTCCTACTACAGTCTCGTAGCCAGGTATATGGCCATAATCAGCAACACTGCCATGGCTTCGGTAGTTTTCATCAAAGAGGTTTTGAATTGATAAATTCAGCTTTAAGCTCTCAATTGGCATATAAGTTACATAGGCATCAACTACGTCATATCCCGGCTTATCAACAGTTTCTAACTCAGATACCCAACCTAGCTCAATAGAGCGATGAAATACTTCAATGTCATTTAAATCGGTAACATGCTTATAGTTAAGGCCTAACTGAATCTGTTCATTCACTTCATAATTCACGTTCACATTCAGTGAGTCACCAACAGCATTACCTAAGCCCCCGTACTCATAAGAAGCCATATCAATGCCGTCTAAGGTTACTGCACTGTAGCCAGACGGGTCATTGGCATCAGGCCACACGAATGAAGCGTTATTAAGTTCAACATTGTTGTGGTTGTAACTTACAATGATGTTAAAATCGTTACCTTGATAGCCAGCAACAAGCTCTACACCTTTGGTTTCTAGGTCGCCAATGTTTTCGTAAAATACGCCTTCACGACCTTTAAACTTATCAAATACCACATCATTGATAACACTTAGGTAAGCAGAGGCTTCCAATAACCACGTGCCATCATTAAATACCAGTCCGATTTCGGTGTTATCGACTTCTTCCGGTGAAAGGTCTGGGTTAGGCGTTAATTCACCTACAGTAAAGGCATCAGCAACTTGTCTACCACGTAGGGCTTGTGCGTAACCCGCTGAGAGTTTTAGTGCATGGGTGAAGCTATATTCAAAACCAATATTGCCGCTAAAGCCATCTTGTTTTTCGGTTGAAAATTCAGACGCACTTGTTACAGGATCACCATTGGCATCGGTTTCAATAACCCAAACGCCGTCAACTTTAATCCAATTGGCTTCAATACCATTATGGTCAAGTTCATAAGCATCATAACGGCCACCAATACTCACTAATAAACTATCTGTTAGTTGCCAATGATCTTGCAGATAAAGACCGGTTACATTGCCTTCTTCGTCAAAAATGCCACCAAAATCTTCATAAGATTGCGCATGCACCTTATCAATTTTGTGCTCGACACCGTAAGTAATAGAATGGTCGCCGATGTCACTGGTATTACGTAAATCAAAACCTGTGGTTTTAATCGAGGCATCCCAAGTGTAGAGTTCGCGTTTAAATGATGATTCGGTGTTGTAGATAGTGGTTTCGAGGTTAAGGAGGTTATTACGATACCAAGCATGATTTAGTACTATGGTTTCACGTTCGCCCCATGATTCAAATAATGGGTCACCCTCTAACGGTGCCCAGTTAGTTTGCTTACCAAACTCACCTTCTTCTTGGCGGTTTTCGTAGCTCACAGTTAAATCTTGGTTTTCTGTCAGCTCTGCATTGAGCTTTACAAAGCCAAGGGTTTGCTCTGAAGCCGTACCGGGGATTTCATCACCATTACCGTCTTGCATATTGTT
This sequence comes from Shewanella sp. 10N.286.45.A1, assembly GCF_041470405.1. NCBI lineage: Bacteria > Pseudomonadati > Pseudomonadota > Gammaproteobacteria > Alteromonadales > Shewanellaceae > Shewanella > Shewanella sp. 10N.286.45.A1. Next base: position 47,316 of record NZ_JBFRMK010000201.1, on the reverse strand, counting down.
GCGTTCAACATTAACGTATGAAGCAAGTACTCCGACTTTATCAGCGAGTTTTCCGTATAAGGTAATGCTTTCTTTATGGCCATCGTTGGTGAAGTAACTGCCTTTGACAATACCACCAAACTTTTCATCTTTGCCAAGTAAATCATTGGCGCTTTTTGTTTTAAAGCGGATCGCCCCGCCAACAGCACCCGTTCCCGATGTGGCTTCACCTGCACCTGCTTGCACTTCAACACTTTGTAGAAGCTCAGGCTCTATGGCTACACGACCAATATGATGAAAAAGTGTACTTGTTTGTGGCGCACCATCAACGGTGACATTGACCATTGAATCTTCCATACCGCGGACAAATATTTTTTGAGCGATACCAAGTGAGCCACCAACGGTTACTGATGGGGTATGGCGAAAAATATCCGCTAAGTCGTTTGCTTGATAATTTTCAAGCTCTACTGGTGTGATTTCAGCATTAGTAGTGGCACCTACAATGGTTATTTTTTCAACCTTTTCAATTTCTTCAGCTTCTGGTTCAATATCTGTTTGTGCTGCATTTACATTACAACAAATACCTAAAACTGCGATTGCTACTGGTGTTTTAAAAAAAGGGGCTCTCTTTAACACAAATGACATTATGACTTCTCAAACATTTTACATTTATTGAGTGATAATTATTATCATTTGTAGCGGTGGCGTCCATCATTATTACATTTATTACATTTAGCATTCTTTATACGTTTAGAGTGTGGTGTTTAGGAGCTAGAGTTTAGAATGTGGGAATGATTATCTTAACGACTAAGCCGCCACTTGCTTGATTGTTCGCACTAACTTGTGCTCTAACACTATTTAAGTGACGTTTGGCTAAGGCCAGTCCAAGGCCAAAGTTGTCACTTTCGCTAATCCGAGCATTGTCGACTCTAAAAAAAGGCTGAAATATTTGGTTTAGATACTGCTTTGGAATACCGGGGCCTTGATCAAGGATATTAATGATATATTGAGCGTCATTGTGTATTAAATCTACCTGCACAGTTTGACCAACGGGAGTATAACGCAGGGCATTACGAATAATGTTTTCGATAGCGGGAGCAAGCGCTTTATGACTACTATTTTTAATCACAGCATTACTGGGGCTATTTAACACTAGGTGTCGATCAGGATATTCAAACCTAGCGTCTTCAACTAATACATCTACTAAGTCGACCAAATCTACATCTTCTTGTTTTATTATAGGTTTTTCATTATCAAGCCATGCCAAAGTGAGTGTATCTTCAACGAGCTTTCGGATTTGCTGTGACTCCCTAGAAATGCGTTCAATATGATATTGAGTTTCTTTTTCTTCAAAACTATTTACTGCAATATCTAAGCGCGTCAAAGGAGTTCTCAGCTCATGAGATAAGTCTGAAATGAGATCTCGCTGATTTGATATTAATTCACCAATGCGACTGGCCATTTGATCAAAAGTGGCTGCTAAATGGGTAAACTCGTCATTACGTTTACCAAGATGCTTTTTTACTCGAACATTATAATTACCTTCACTAAATGCGGATGTAGCTTTTTCAAGGCGTTTTAAAGGCGTAATAATGTGCCTATAAAGTACGATGAAAAGCGCAATTAAAATAGCCATCGGAATGAAAACTTGAAGTAAAATGCGAGTTGTTCCCCAATAACTTCCAGGACGCATTCTCTCGGGGAGCCGAATCAAAAAACTGGCATCTATGTTTTTAAAAGGTAACTCCATAATGGGGTTATCTTTAAAATATAAATGAATTTTCCAGTCGACACTTCGTCCAAAGTGATAACGACCGACAATACTTTTTTCGGGTAGCTGGCCTGCAATTGGTATGGCGGTAAAGCCTGCTACAGAGGCCCAAGTATCTTCTTGCGTTTGTATTGAGATCAGTAACGCCTCTAACTCTTCTGAATTGTCTGATATCATTAATTCTTCAGCTTCATTTGCCCATATTTGTAATTCATCACGATCATAGTCTGCAATAAAACTCATCTGCTCTTCAGTTTGTGTGGTTAGCGCATGCAGCACATAAAAAAAAGCGACGAGACCCGTCGCAATAATAAAACAAAGCTTCCACAGTATTTTTCGATTCATTTGAAGCAATATCCCTTTCCGTGGACTGTTTGCAAGCGATCCCCTAACCAATTGGCTTCGTTCAATTTACGTCGAACACGGCTTAAGTGCATGTCTAAACTTCGATCGTAGGCCCCTAGTTTTTTATTGAGAACGGTTTGATATAAGTCAGCTTTAGTGACTATTTTATGCTGTTGGGAAACCAACTCCCAAAGCAATTTAAACTGAATGGTTGTGCAATCAAGTTTTTTACTATTCACATAAATGGTTTGGTTTTTAGGGTTGATTGTTAATCCATCTACGATTAATTCTGCAGGTGTTTTAGGTGCAGATATGGACAGGCTACGTCTTAAAATGCTCTCAATTCTTAGTAGCAACTCTTGAGTATTAAAGGGTTTGGCAATGTAGTCATCAGCGCCATGTTGTAAGCCTAGAATTCGCTCTTCTTCTGCCCCTTTGGCTGAAATCATGATGACAGGTTGTTGACTGGTTTTTCGTAACGCCTTCAGTAACGAAACACCGTCCAATTTAGGTAACATCTTATCGAGTAGAATGAGATCATATTGTTTAGAACTCGCCAGACTTAAGCCCATTATGCCATCAAAGCACTGTTGCACGTCATAATCGGATTTTATCAGTAAGTCTGCTAAGTAATTATTTAATGTATTATCGTCTTCAATTAACAGTATGCTTATGCCCGACATGATTACCTCAAATTAGTTGAAAACGATAATTATTACTATTCGTATTGTAATCCTATGTATTTGTGAAGTAAATATGCTTAATATGTAAATAGTTTATGTGGATTCGGCTTACTTAAAAGTAACCCTGCTTAAACTCTGATGGGTGAGCAACTTATGCCTTTATGCTCTGATGTGAGCCAAGCGTCACCATGATTTGGTCTACATGGAATGGGACAAAAGCGTGATAGTTGAACAACTTGGAAGTTTGGTTTATCCATTAGGAAATTTATGGGGAAAACTGGCAGTGATAAGCCCTAGTTTTCTAGACACTTTCTAAGTCCTCATTGGACTGCCAGGGGATCTTATGGACAAACTTCACTAAGCTTTGTGCCATTAACAATATCTATGTTTTACTTTCCGAGATAATTTTTATGCTAGCTTTTTCTAGCTTTAATATTAAATCTGCTATTAAGTCAATTTCATACTTAAATGAAATATCTGCGCTATGCATAATATTTGACTTGATGCTTTTAAGAGTGGGTAAGAGCTCTATTATATTATTTTTGCTAATTATAAATCTAGCATCATATCTTTTCTCCGCACTATTCGAAAAAAGCCAAGATCCTATTAAATGTAACATTTCCCCCCGATCTACATCATTTAACTTAACATATACTTCTGATAAGGTTGTCGGAATAACCTGACCATGTTTAGCTTGTTCAAGAAGTTTCAGATCAATACCGTACTTACTTAACCATTCACATCCGATCATACTACTTTTCTATCCCTATAAATTTACTTGGTACGATATACGGAAATTGTATTTTAGTTCCCCCAACAGGCACACGATACCCGCTCCCATCAACATCTGTAACAACATTTAACATCGTGGCGCAGGATTAAATCAAGATTTCAGTGCTGCGGAGATAAATTGCAGAAGTATATATTTCAAAAGTGACAGCTATCAGGGGCTGCTTGCCACTTAATTACGGTATGTCACAGGTTTCAGTTTGCTGGCGCTTAGGTGCTTTAACAACCACTTCAGCACCGTCGGCTGAAAGGTCTAAATTGATATCGCTACTGGGAACACAACAGCAGGGCAGGCATTCGTCGGCTTCTAAGGTAACCAGTGGTTCGGTGATATAACTGACCGAACCACTAATAACTTTAGTCTTACATTGGCCACAAAAGCCATTGCGACACTCTGAAAATGTACTCACTTTTTTTTGCTCTAGTGCCTCAAGCAAGGTCAGGTGCTGTTGATTAAACAACAGCACAGGTTGACCTTGCAGGCTTACGATTGGAGCCTTTTTAAAACTAGCTTGGCTAAAACTGACGGCTTTAAAGGTCAAAGTCAGAGAACTCATCTTCATCAATTGAAGCATCAATTTGCCCAACCAAATAGGATGACACTTCAACTTCTTGAGGTGCTACCTGCACAGCGTCGCTCTCTAACCAGTTCTTCATCCATGGTAGAGGGTTTGACTGCTCTTGGTAAGGAGATTCTAGATTAACCGCCTTCATACGCTCATTGGTAATATATTCAACGTATTGGCAAAGTATGTGCTCGTTTAGACCTATCATTGAGCCATCTTTAAACAGGTATTTAGCCCACTCTTTTTCTTGTTCTGCCGCTTTTACAAAAATGTCTATCGCTGTTTGCTCACACTCTTTAGCAATTTCTGCCATCTCTGGATCATCTTTACCACCATGCATAATTTTCAAAATATGCTGGGTACTATTTAAGTGTAAAGCTTCATCACGGGCAATAAGGCGGATGATTTTGGCATTACCTTCCATAACGTTGCGCTCGGCAAATGCGAACGAGCAAGCAAAACTGACATAGAAACGAATCGCTTCGAGTACGTTTACTGACACCATACACAAATAGAGTGCTTTCTTGATTTCACGCTTAGTCACTTCAATGACTTCACCGTCTATTTGATGGCTGCCTTCACCATGCAAATGAAACGCTTGGCTCAATTTAATGAGCTTGTCGTAGTAGGCTGCAATGTCAGTTGCACGCTTTAAAATCTCTTCATTTTCGACAATATCGTCGAAAACAATTGAAGGATCATTAACGATATTACGAATGATATGGGTGTAAGAACGAGAATGAATGGTTTCTGAAAAAGACCAAGTCTCAATCCACGTTTCAAGTTCTGGCAGTGACACTAATGGCAAAAACGCAACATTAGGCGAGCGACCTTGAATAGAATCAAGTAGTGTTTGATATTTTAGGTTTGAGATGAAAATATGCTTCTCATGCTCAGGCAAAGCGGCATAATCAATTTTATCTTTGCTTACGTCTACTTCTTCTGGACGCCAAAAAAATGAAAGCTGCTTTTCAATTAGTTTTTCAAAAACTTCATACTTTTGCTGATCATAGCGCGCAACATTGACTGACTGCCCAAGAAACATAGGCTCGAGCATTGCATTGTTTGGTGTTTGACAAAATGTAGAGTAGGCCATTTTTCTATCTTCCGATAATGGGGGCATAGCCCCCTTTAATTAACGTTTAAATACGAGTGATAAAATCCGTTGGATTAGATCTTACATGCGCCACCAGCGCAACTGTCATCTTCTACTTCAATGGCAGTGATATCGTCATGACTATCTGAAGCTCCATCACGGGTATTGTGATAGTAAAGTGTTTTCACACCATATTTGTAGGCGGTCAATAGATCCTTTAGCAGGACCTTCATCGGCACCTTACCATCAGGGAAACGACCCGGATCGTAATTCGTGTTAGCCGAAATAGATTGATCAACAAACTTTTGCATCAAACCAACTAACTGGATATAGCCATCATTGTTTGGCATTTGCCATAAGAGTTCATAGCTGTACTGATATTTATCAAAATCTGGAACAACTTGTTTAAGTTGACCATCTTTACTTGCCTTAACGCTGATTAAACCGCGTGGTGGTTCAATACCGTTGGTTGCGTTAGAGATTTGAGATGAAGTCTCAGATGGCATCAATGCAGAAACTGTAGAATTACGCAGTCCATGTGTTTTAATCTCTTCGCGTAGTGATTCCCAGTCCATATGTAATGGTTCATCACAGATCTTATCAAGATCTCGCTTGTAGGTATCAATCGGCAAGATACCCTTAGAGTATGTAGTCTCATGGAACGAAGGACACGCGCCTTGCTCTTTTGCCAAATTGTTTGAAGCTTTTAACAAATAGTACTGAATCGCCTCAAACGTTTTATGAGTAATACTGTTCGCTGAGCCGTCAGAATAACGTACACCTTCTTTAGCAAGGTAATTGGCAAAGTTAATTACTCCAATACCTAAGGTACGACGATTCATCGATGCTTTCTCAGCAGAGATGATTGGATAATCTTGATAATCTAGTAAGTTATCCAGTGCTCGTACAGCTAGGTCCGCTAAAGGTTCAAGCTCCTCTAGATTTTTAATTGCGCCTAGGTTTAACGCAGAAAGCGTACAAAGGGCAATTTCACCATCAGGATCATTAATGTTATTCAGTGGCTTAGTTGGTAAAGCAATCTCTAAACACAAGTTAGATTGACGAACTGGAGCGACTTTAGAATCAAATGGGCTATGTGTATTACAGTGATCGACATTCTGTATATAGATTCGACCCGTTGACGCACGCTCTTGCATCATTAATGAAAACAGCTCGACGGCTTTGATTTGTTGCTTACGAATACTTTCGTCTGCTTCATACTTCAAATAAAGACGTTCAAACTCATCTTGATCTTCAAAGAATGCATCATACATACCAGGAACGTCAGATGGGCTGAACAAGCTGATCATGCCACCTTGGATCATACGTTGATACATCAACTTGTTGATTTGAACGCCGTAATCTAAATGACGGATACGGTTGTCGTCTACACCACGGTTGTTCTTTAACACGAGTAGTGATTCAACTTCTAAATGCCAAATAGGGTAGAACAGGGTTGCAGCTCCGCCACGAACGCCACCTTGCGAACAAGATTTTACTGCAGTTTGGAAGTACTTATAAAAAGGTAAGCAACCTGTATGGAATGCTTCACCACCGCGAATAGGACTACCTAATGCACGAATACGACCTGCGTTAACGCCGATCCCGGCTCGCTGCGACACATATTTAACGATTGAAGATGAGGTGGCGTTAATTGAATCTAAGCTGTCACCGCACTCAATCAATACACATGAGCTAAATTGGCGAGTAGGGGTACGAACACCAGCCATAATCGGTGTAGGAAGCGAAATCTTGAACATAGAGGTCGCATCGTAAAAATCTTTTATGTATTTAAGACGAGTCTCTTTTGGATATTTCGCGAATAGACATGCGGCAACCAAGATATAAAGGAACTGAGCGCTTTCATAAATTTCATGAGTGACACGGTTCTGAACTAAATACTTACCTTCTAACTGCTTAACGGCAGCGTAAGAAAAGTTCATGTCGCGCCAGTGATCAATATAACCGCCTAAAATGTCGATCTCTTCGCGGCTATAATCTTCAAGTATATGGGCGTCGTACTTGCCTAACTCAATAAGCTTAACCACATGGTCAAATAGTTTTGGTGGTTCAAACTGTCCAAATGCTTTTTTACGTAAATGGAAAATGGCAAGTCTGGCTGCTAAAAACTGGTAATCAGGCGCTTCAGGCGAGATTAAATCTGCAGCTGCTTTAATGATAGTCTCGTGAATAGCCTCTGTCGGGATCCCTTCGAAAAACTGTAGGTGAGAACGTAATTCAACTTCAGAGACTGACACGTTGGTGAGTCCTTTAGCTGCCCATTCTATAACACGATGGATCTTGTCAAGATCAATGGTTTCACGTTCGCCACTACGTTTTGTGACTGTCATATTGCTATTCATTAAAGATAAACCTTGGTTCTTATATTTATGAAAGTGACCTGTATAGGCGCACTGTACGTTTCCCTGTAAACAATCCAAATAAAACTGTAAAACAGTGGCATCCAATCTGTTGACACAACCTACTAACTAGTGTCTACGATTGTCACTCACACACAATATATGGTGTTTTAAAATTTCTAAGGTACAAGATAGTGAGGTTATTGGATTTTTGCAAGTATGAATTGTGGGTACAAGTTGTGGATATCTTGAGGATAATTGTTAGGGTTAGTAATAGCTAACCCTTGAAGCTTGTTTTGATTTGAGTTCTCCGTTGAAGATGAATATTTAGCCAGCCAAAAAACTTGTTGAAGATCGCAGGATCTTATAGCGATCTTCATCTCTAATAATCCAGATCGAATGCTTATAGCCGTTCTACTTGAAGATGCAGGATTCAGTGGGAATTTAATGGGCTTTAATCACAGGTTCTTTGCTCCATGCTGAACCTAAGCACCTACATCCATGTAGGCGAGGCATTGATTGCGATTAATGGTCGTTCCCTTAGTAAAATCAATATATATTTAGATGGTTTTTAAGCCATCTGCTTAGGGCGTATGGATCACCAAAACTGACGTCGCTTGGCCATTCTATAATTGCATCATCGGGTCCAATATACCCCCATTCTGCGAGCCCCGCATGCATACCGCAAGCTTTCGCTGCCTGCATATCTCGCTCAGCATCACCAAGATAGAGGATCTGTTCTGGTCTGACTGACAACTGCTGCGCAGCGAGTAGCATTGGCGCTGTGTGAGGTTTTGAATGCAAAGTACTATCGCCACTCACTATTGTTGGCATGCGTTTATCAAAGCCCATTTTAATCATCAGTGGACGGGTAAACCTAGCAGGTTTATTAGTGACAACCCCAAATGGAATGTTTTGCTCAGACAGTAAGTTTAAAAAAGCATCCAAGCCAGCGAAAAGCTGACAATGCTTACCGTTTACTTGGGGATAGTTTGCTAACAGAGCTGATTGTACTTGAGCATGCATAGCTTCGTTTTGCTCAGGCAATGCTGTTTGCACTAAAGCTAAACTACCATGTGACGCTTGATAACGAAGCTCATTGCTATTAACTGCAGCAAAACCGAACTGTGTAAGGCTAATGTTGAGTGCCTCAATCATATCTGGTGCAGTGTCGGCTAATGTGCCATCAAGATCAAAAAGCACCCCTTTAATGGCGAGGCGCTTGTCTGTTAAGTGACAATCAGTCATTTTTAGTTGTTGCTATCATATAATTGACTTCTAAACTTTTTGTGTACTTAAACACATCGGTAATAGGGTTGTAGGTAATACCTACTGCATCGGTGCAGATCAGCTCGGCATTGTCAGCTAGACCTATCAGCTCCGAGGGTCTAATAAACTTATTGTGGTCATGGGTGCCGACCGGTAGCATTTTTAATAAATATTCGGCACCTAAAATAGTTTCTATGTAGGCTCGAATGTTTCTATTAATGGTGGAGAAAAATACATAGCCGCCAGGTTTAACCATATCGGCACATGCTTGGATGACTGAGCTTGGATCAGGCACATGTTCAAGCATTTCCATACAGGTGATGACATCATATTGTTGTCGGTGTTCATCACGATGGTTTTCGGCGGTATTTTTAATATAGTTTATTGAAACGCCAGTTTCTAATGCGTGCAAACGAGCAACATCAAGCGGTTCTTCGCCCATATCAAGGCCAGTAACATTCGCGCCTATGCGGGCCATGCTTTCCGATAAAATGCCACCACCGCAGCCTACATCGAGAACATTCTTACCAAAAATGCCAGCGGCAGTTTGATCTATATAGTTGAGGCGAAGAGGGTTGAGGTTATGCAGTGGTTTGAACTCTCCGTTTGGATCCCACCAGGTAGCAGCCATTTTTTCAAATTTTGCAATCTCTTCAAGATCGACATTATTATTGTTTTGCACAGTTTGTACCCCGAATCGATTAAATCATCTTTGTGCTCATTATAATGATTAGTAGCAATAAACAAAGCGGATATCACTGGCTTTTAAAGGATTAATTGAAAGTGGTGATTAAATGCACTTATGCCTTGATTTTAATCAATAGTATTGGCTTTTACCGCTTATTTAAAATGAATACAGTATTGGGTCTAGCGCCATCAAATAACTGTGTTAGAATGCCAAATCACGTTTTCAAGCATGGCCATTCTTAACAGTGAGAATAGCGTGCTAAATTTCAGGGGATCGAGCAGTTTATGACTGATCTGGCTTCATCTATAACACCAATTAATATTGAAGACGAATTAAAGAATTCTTACCTCGATTACGCTATGAGTGTAATCGTAGGCCGGGCACTGCCCGATGTTCGTGATGGCTTAAAGCCTGTTCACCGTCGCGTTTTATTCGCCATGAACGAATTGAAAAACGACTGGAACAAACCATATAAGAAATCGGCTCGTGTGGTCGGTGACGTAATCGGTAAGTATCACCCACATGGTGACACCGCGGTTTACGACACGATCGTTCGCTTAGCACAGCCATTCTCTATGAGATACCCGCTTATCGACGGCCAAGGAAACTTTGGTTCAGTTGATGGTGATGCAGCAGCTGCAATGCGTTATACCGAAATCCGTATGGACAAAGTCGCGCATCAATTACTAGCCGATCTTGAAAAAGAGACGGTTGACTTTGTACCTAACTATGATGGTACCGAGTTTATACCTGCTGTTTTACCAACACGCATACCGACATTACTCGTTAATGGTTCTTCAGGTATCGCGGTTGGTATGGCAACAAACATCCCACCTCATAATTTGAGTGAAGTAATTGCCGGTTGTTTAGCGCTTATTGAAGATCCTGCGTTATCAATCGAACAGTTAATGGAACATATTCCAGGACCTGACTTCCCAACAGCAGCTATCGTTAATGGTCGCAAGGGCATTATTGATGCTTATAAGACTGGCCGTGGCCGCGCAGTTATGCGTGCTAAAGCTGAAATTGAAGAAGAGAATGGTCGCGAACGTATTATTGTTCACGAAATTCCATATCAAGTTAACAAAGCCCGCCTTATCGAGAAGATGGCTGAGCTAGTTAAAGATAAAAAGATCGAAGGGATCAGTGGCCTACGCGATGAGTCTGATAAAGACGGTATGCGTATTGTTATTGAGATCAAACGTGGTGAAGTCGGCGAGGTTGTACTCAACAACTTATACGCTCAAACACAAATGCAATGCTCTTTTGGTATCAATATGGTTGCGTTGACTAACGGTCAACCAAAACTATTTAACCTTAAAGAGATGCTAGAGTGCTTTATTCTTCACCGCCGCGAAGTGGTTACGCGTCGTACCGTATTTGAACTACGTAAAGCCCGTGAACGCGCCCATATTTTGGAAGCGCTTGCAGTAGCACTAGCAAACATTGACCCTATCATTGCACTCATTAAAGCATCGCCAACGCCAGCTGAAGCTAAAGTTAAGCTTGTGGCACAAGGTTGGGAGCTTGGCCATGTTAAAGGCATGCTTGAAAAAGCCGGCGATGATGCCGCACGTCCTGAGTGGTTAGAGCCAGAATTTGGTATCCGTGATGACAAGTACTTCCTGACAGAACAGCAAGCTCAAGCAATTCTAGAGCTTCGCTTACACCGTCTAACAGGCCTTGAGCACGACAAGATCATTGCTGAGTATGAAGAGTTACTTGAAATCATCGCGGCGTTGCTACTTATTTTAAGCAGCCCACAACGTTTGATGGAAGTGATTACTGAAGAGCTACATGAAGTACTTGAAAACTTTGGCGATGAACGTCGCACAGTTATCAATGCTAATGAAGTTGATATGAGTCTTGAAGATCTCATCAACGAAGAGGACGTGGTAGTTACACTTTCTCATCTTGGCTATGCAAAATATCAAGCGCTTACAGATTACCAAGCGCAGCGCCGTGGTGGTAAGGGTAAAGCAGCAACTAAAGTTAAAGATGAAGATTTCGTCGAGAAACTATTGGTAGCAAATACCCACGACACTATTTTGTGTTTCTCTGACTTCGGTAAAATGTATTGGCTGAAAGTTTACCAATTGCCACTTGCAAGTCGTACTGCTCGTGGACGTCCAATTGTAAACTTATTACCACTTTCTGAAGGCGAGCGTATTACTGCTATTCTACCTGTACGTGAATATGCCGATGATAAATATATCATCATGGCAACCTCTCACGGAACCGTTAAGAAAACAGCGTTAACAGCCTACAGCAACCCTCGTGCTAACGGCATTATTGCTGTTAACTTGAAAGATGGTGACCAACTGATTGGTGTTGATATTACCGATGGTAATGACGATATCATGTTGTTCTCTAACGAAGGTAAAGTCGTTCGCTTTAACGAAAAAGCACGTAATGCTGAAACTGGTGAAGTGAAGATTGATCCAGAAACTGGAGAAGAGGTAATTGCACTGCGTGCGATGGGCCGTACTGCTACTGGTGTTCGTGGTATCAAGCTTGAAGATGGCCAAACCGTGGTATCGCTAATTGTGCCTAAAGAAGATGGCGCTATCTTGACGGTAACCGAAAATGGTTATGGTAAACGAACTGCACTGTCTGAGTACCCAGCTAAGAGCCGTGGTACAAAGGGTGTTGTTTCTATCAAAGTAAGCGAACGTAACGGTGCGGTTGTGGGTGCGGTACAAGTTGGTGAGAATGACGAGATCATGCTTATCAGCGACAAAGGTACCTTAGTTCGTACTCCTGCAACAGGTGTATCTAGTATTGGTCGTAATACTCAAGGTGTTACTATTATCCGTACCGCGGAAGATGAAAAAGTAGTAGGTCTGCAGCGTATTGATGAGATACAAGATGACGAAGTTGAACTTGATGAAGAGGGTAACCCTATCGTCAGCGAGGAGGTTACTGAAGTAGCTTCTGATGCAGAAGGTTCTGAATCAACAGAGTCTGAAGACTAAATAGCTAAACTTACTATCAAGTAAAAAAGGATGCCATTGGCATCCTTTTTTGTTTTAGTCAGGGTTAAATAAGAAATACTATTGTTTGTCGAGTTTATCAGCTTGTTTGAAAACATCTCGCCAGTATTGAGAACTAAGCTTTGCAATGACTCTCGACTCACCATTTAAAAGCATAGCCATTCCGATATTGAGCTCTGGAGAGTAGGATATTTCTGCAACGTAACCTGCGACCCATCCAGCATGATAGATTAAAGGTCGACCTTCAAACTCATAAACACGCCAACCCTTTCCGTAATGTGCGCTATCAAGGTAGGCGCGCCAATCTCTGCGTCTCAACTCTCGAGTGGTTTTAACGCCAGGTGTAGTGACATCCTTAAGCACGCTCTCTGATATTACACTTGGGTTTTGCCCAAGATTTGCCATAAGCCATTTGGACATGTCGCTAATGCTGGCATTAACACCAGCAGCAGGTGCGAGTTGATAGTAGTTCGGTTTAACTTTTACCTTTTTGAATCCAGACTTTGTTTTTACATGCGGTTCAGCTCTGTTTTTCGTATTTTGAAAAGCCTCGTAGCCTACCGACGCAGAACTCATTTTTAGTGGTGTAAAAATTCTGCGCTGTAAAAGTTCAGCATAGTTTTGATGGGTTTGTGTTTCTATCGCAGTTTGAATAAACGAAAAGGCTACATTTTGGTAGCCATAGCAGACTCCAGGGCTACACATTGGTGTAAGTTCATCAAACTTGGAGATAATTTTAGGCATTTTTACATTAGCATTTATTAAGTTGTCATAGCTGTTGGGCCATAGACCCGTACTATGTCCAATAATATGGCCTAGATTGATCTGTTTTGCTGCTTGCTTATCAGCAAGGTCAAACTCAGGAATATAGCTTATAACCGGTTGCTTCCAATCGAGCTTGTGTTCTTGAACTAGGATTGAAGCAAGTGTTCCAGCGAAAGTCTTAGACACTGATGCGAGTCTAAATACGGTTTCCGAGTTTACATTTTTACTCCCACCTTTAGTGCGCTTTCCGTAAGTACTTAACTTAAGTATTGTGTCTCCCTCAACGATAACAAATGCACCACCTGGTACCTTATTGGCTTTCATTTTACTGTGGAAATTGTGTTTGAAATTATCAGCAAGGACTTTGTATTCAGAGGTACTAGCAAAAGCTGCAGTGTTTGGTAACAAGGTAGCAATCGACAGAGAGCTGAATAATAAAAAGGGTCTTAAAAACATGTATGGATCCAATGAAAAATTATAATCATTCTTATATGGCTATTGTTGAGCATAAGGTTCCACAATACTAGTGGCTGTCTATCGTTTAAGGCTAGTTTTTGTTCAAATGAAATGACTTTAGTATTTTTAATATAAAAGAGGCTGTAAAGCTCCTGTAAAAAGCAATAATACGAATTTTAAAATGGGCAGCTAAAGTAAGGCGTTTAAATTATTACTCAATACAGCACTTTTACAAAACAGTGATTTATTAAAGTGAAACGACTTTTTCGTGTTAGCCACCAGATCGTTACGATATACTAAGAAAAGAATCTAAAAACCCATGTATAAACTGATCGATCATAAAAGGACAATACTGTGAGCGCTACTTTTAATTTCTGTGCTGGACCTGCCATGTTACCTCAACCAGTTATGCAAAAAGCACAGAGTGAGTTGTTAGACTGGAATAATATGGGAACCTCGGTGATGGAGATTAGCCACCGAAGTAAAGAGTTTATAGCGCTAACGACTCAAGCTGAAGCAGACCTACGACAGCTAATGGATATACCGTCAAATTATCATGTGCTCTTTATGCATGGCGGTGGGCGAGGTCAGTTTTCAGCTATTGCCAATAACTTTCTTGGAGATAACGGACAAGCGCTCTACCTTGTTGATGGCAGCTGGTCTTCAGCAGCAGTCGAAGAAGCTAAAAAACTGGCTGGTGAAGATAATATCGACACCATTAATATTGTCGAAAAAAGTAATGGCTTAAACAGCGTTTCTATACCTGAGTTATCAACTATCGATAAAGATTATCGATACCTACATTATTGCCCGAACGAGACTGTAGATGGTATAGAGATCTTTGACACTGTTAATAGCCCATGGCCCGTTATCGCTGATATGTCATCAAATATCTTGTCGCGAAAAATAGACGTAAGTCAGTTTGGCCTTATCTATGCTGGTGCACAAAAAAATATTGGTCCATCAGGTTTGAGTATTGTCATTGTTCGAGATGATATGTTGGTGCTTCCGAGCTTGCCGCAGTCTTCTATCATGGATTATAAGCTGGCAGTTAAACACGGTTCTATGTATAACACTCCGCCTACTTTTGCATGGTATCTAGCTGCAGAGGTTTTTGCTTGGCTAAAAGTGAGTGGTGGAGTAGAGGCTGTAGAACAAATTAATATTGAGAAAGCTAAGCGTCTGTATCACTGCATAGACGATCTTGATTTTTATACTAGTGGCGTTGCTAGCGGTAATCGCTCTCGTATGAATGTCACTTTCCAGCTGGTTAATACTCAGCTTGATAACCTATTTTTGGAAGAAGCTAAACAGGCTGGATTGGTTGCACTAAAAGGGCACCGTAGTGTAGGCGGAATGCGCGCGAGTATTTACAATGCCATGCCTATTGAAGGCGTCATTGAATTAGTGACCTTCATGCAGGCTTTTGCTAACAAACATAGCTAACGCGTAAATTAAAATATAAAAAGCCGCTATCAAAAGCGGCTTTTTAATGGCTTTTAAAGCTTAGAGTACTTTAGCAATCGATTTTGCTAAGTAATCAACATTCCCTGTTCCTATGCCCGCAATGCTTATACGGCTAGAGTCGACCATATAGACGCTGTAATCACTTTGAAGCTGTGCAACCTGCTTAGGGGTTATCCCTAAGAACGAGAACATACCTTTTTGCTCTGTGATGAAGTCGAAGTTACGAGTCACGCCTATCTCTTTTAGCTTATTAACTAACATGGCACGGTTGCCGTTAATGCGATCGCGCATAACTGTTAGCTCATCTAACCACTCTTGTTTTAGCTCATTTGAGCCCAGAATAGTTTCGACTATCGCGGCGCCATGGGCAGGCGGCATCGAATAGATACAACGCACAACATAAAGTAACACTGAGAAAGCAACATCACTAGCGGCAGCATCTTTACCTATGATGCTACAGGCGCCTATTCGTTCTCTATAAAGGCCGAAATTTTTTGAGCAAGAACTGCATAAGATCATGTTGTCGACAGTCGCAGCCATTTTGCGAACGCCGTATGCGTCTTCATCTACACCGTCCCCAAAACCTTGATAGGCCATATCAATTAGTGGGGTAAAACCTTGCTCGGCGGTAAGTTCGATAATCTCATCCCATTGTTGTTGGTTAAGATCCATTCCGCTTGGGTTATGGCAACAAGCATGCAGTAGTACCACATCATCGCTACCAATCTCTGACAGTGCAGATTTCATCTCTGCAAATTTTAGCGATTTAGTGTCGTAATCATAGTAAGGGTAGGTTTTAACAGTGATCCCAGCCGCTTCAAATAAGCCTGTATGGTTTGCCCATGTTGGATCGCTAACCCAAAGTACAGAGTTTGGATTACAGCGCTTAATAAAGTCAGCTGCCACTCTTAGTGCACCAGTGCCGCCTGGAGTAGACACAGTACGTACTCTATTAGCAAGAATAGCTTGGTTTTCTGCACCAAAAGCCAGTTCAGACATTAGGCGATTAAAGTCAGCTGAACCTGTTGGGCCGATGTAAACTTTTGTTGACTCAGTGTCTAAACGATACTTCTCTGCTTTCTTTACACAGGTAAGAATAGGCGTGTGACCTGATTCATCTTTATATACCCCAACACCTAGATCAACTTTCTGTGTATGATTATCTTCACGGTATTTAGTCAGTAATCCTAAAATTGGATCTGCAGGCATAGCGGTCAGTTTGTTGAACATAGCTCCATCTACCTCTTTGTTTATTGGCCTACTTTCTATAGCAAATAATGCCAATTTATTCAGTTATTCTTATATTACCTAGGGTAACGTAAAGTTGTAGTTATTTAATAGTGATCATCATGAATTTCGTTTAGTTAAAAATTGGCAATAATATATTCCAATACGTCTTTTTTTGAGCTGAGGTGTCATTTTCATCCCTAATAAATGCTTATTTCTACCACTTGAATAACTAATAAGCCTTAAAGGTGAGTTTTTAGCAAAAAAGTGTTGAATACTTCGCAGCAATCAGTAAATTTGTAACTACGAAGTTCAAACAATCGCTAAACCGCTGTCATTTTGTCGTGGTGACCTAACAAGCATTTAGCATGAACGTCTACTGTTAACCCGCAGGTGAGTTTGACTCCTGCAGTAAATTAAAGAAGTTATCAATGAATCAATTACGTTTAGAGCCTATCGAAAAAGTAAACGGGATCATTAATATCCCAGGATCTAAAAGCATTTCTAACCGCGCGCTGTTACTTGCAACGTTAGCCGAAGGGACCACGACATTAACAAACTTGCTCGATTCTGACGATATCCGCTATATGTTGGCATCACTCAAGCAATTAGGCGTGAACTATCGTTTATCAAATAACAACACAGTTTGTGAAGTTGATGGACTCGCTGGCACGCTTAACAGTGATGTTGCACAAACATTATTTTTGGGCAATGCAGGCACTGCTATGCGTCCACTTTGCGCAGCACTTACATTAGGCAATGGAGAGTTTACCTTAACCGGTGAACCTCGAATGGAAGAACGTCCCATTGGCGATCTGGTTGACTCATTACGCCAACTTGGCGCCGATGTTAGCTACTTAAAAAATGATGGCTTTCCGCCATTAACCATTAATGCTACGGGCTTGAGCGGCGGTGATGTTGAAATAGCGGGTGATCTCTCTAGTCAGTTCTTAACAGCTTTGCTCATGGTTGCACCGCTAGCGAAAGGTGATGTCAATATTAACATTAAAGGCGAACTAGTATCTAAGCCTTACATTGATATTACTTTAGCGTTAATGGCGCAGTTTGGTGTTAACGTTACCAATAATAGTTACACTTCTTTTGAAATCAAAACTGGCCAACGCTATACCAGTCCTGGAAAGCTATTGGTAGAAGGTGATGCGTCATCAGCATCTTACTTTCTTGCGGCAGGTGCAATTAAGGGCGGCGAAGTCAAAGTGACAGGTGTAGGCAAACTCAGTATTCAAGGTGATGTAAAGTTTGCTGATGTATTGGCGCAGATGGGCGCCGACATAGAGTGGGGCGATGACTACATTATTGCTCGTGGCTCGAAGTTAAACGCTGTTGATCTTGATATGAACCATATTCCGGATGCTGCAATGACAATTGCCACCGCGGCGCTGTTTGCAACCGGTACAACGCATATACGTAATATTTATAACTGGCGCATTAAAGAAACTGATCGCTTAGCGGCGATGGCTACTGAATTACGTAAAGTAGGGGCTATTGTTGATGAAGGACATGACTACATTAGTGTGACACCGCCAACCAAACCGCATACCGCTAATATTGATACTTACAACGATCATCGAATGGCGATGTGCTTTTCAATGTTAGCCTTTGCTGATTGTGGCATAACGATTAATGAACCTGAGTGTACCTCTAAAACTTTCCCTGATTACTTTAATCAGTTTAACGCGCTTGCAAACTAAAATACCTCCTCTAGTACATTAGGTTAAATGGTTCAGGTTTTTGTCATAAATCTGAACCATATCTTAATGATATCTCCGTTTATTTGAATTAGATGCCGCTTTCTCGCGTTACATGGTTTATAATGCGCGCGCTCATTTTCGGTTATATCAAGGAAGATTGAATTTCTTGTGGAGGATTTTATGTTAGAACGGGCTCCTGTTGTCACTGTTGACGGCCCTAGCGGTGCGGGAAAAGGTACTATTAGTCAATTACTTGCTGAGAAGTTAGGTTACAAGTTGTTAGATAGTGGTGCAATTTATCGCGTATTAGCATTAGCTGCTATTCATCACAACGTAGAACTTGATAATGAAGAATCGCTAACATTACTGGCTGCACATTTGGACGTGCAATTTATTACAGGTAATGAAAGCAAAGGCATTAAAGTGGTGCTGGAAGGCGAAGACGTATCAACGACGATACGCAGCCAAGAGTGCTCAAATGCTGCATCAAAAGTAGCGGCTTTCCCGCGTGTTAGAGAAGCATTGCTGCGTCGTCAGCGTGCTTTTGCTGAAGCACCAGGCTTGATAGCTGATGGGCGTGATATGGGAACGGTTGTTTTCCCTGCAACGCCAGCAAAACTTTTTTTGACTGCTAGTGCAGAGGAAAGGGCGCAAAGACGCTATAATCAGTTGCAGGACAATGGCTTCGATGTTAAAATCGATCAGCTTTTGTCTGAGATAAAAGAGCGTGATGATCGCGATATGAATCGCAGCGTCGCTCCTTTGGTGCCAGCCGAAGACGCACTTGTTATCGATACGACGAACATTTCTATTGAAGATGTGTTAGCTATGGCGCTGACTCATATTCATAAAAGTTTTCAAGTACCTGCGTAAGCAGGTATTTAACTATTTGCTCCAAGGATGAGGCAAATTATTATACTGACTCCGCGTCCAGGATGGGCTGTGGTTTATTAAAGAAAGTAACTTAAACATGACTGAATCTTTTGCTGATCTATTTGAACAATCCCTTGAAACTTTGGAGTTCCGTCCAGGTTCTATCGTAACTGGTGTAGTTGTACGCATCGAAAACGGTACTGTACTTGTTGACGCAGGTCTTAAGTCTGAAAGCCCAATCCCAGCTGAACAGTTCAAGAACGCTTCTGGCGAACTTGAAATTTCTGTTGGCGATACCGTGCACGTTGCTCTTGACTCTGTTGAAGATGGCTTCGGTGAGACTCAACTGTCTCGCGAAAAAGCTAAGCGTCACGAAGCTTGGATCGTTCTAGAAAAAGCGTACGAAGATGCTGAAACTGTAATCGGTATCATCAATGGTAAGGTTAAAGGCGGTTTCACTGTTGAATTAAACGGTATCCGTGCATTCCTACCTGGTTCTCTAGTTGACGTTCGCCCAGTTCGCGATACAGCTCACCTAGAAAACAAAGAATTAGAATTCAAAGTTATCAAGCTTGACCAGAAGCGCAACAACGTTGTTGTTTCTCGTCGTGCAGTTATCGAATCTGAAAGCAGCGCAGAGCGTGATGCTCTTCTTGAGAACCTTCAAGAAGGTCAATCAGTTAAAGGTATCGTTAAGAACCTTACTGACTACGGTGCATTCGTTGATCTTGGTGGTGTTGACGGTCTTCTACATATTACTGATATGGCTTGGAAGCGTGTTAAGCACCCATCAGAAATCGTTAATGTTGGTGACGAAATCAACGTTAAAGTTCTTAAGTACGACCGTGAGCGCACACGTGTATCACTAGGTCTTAAGCAACTTGGCGAAGATCCATGGTTAGAAATCAGCAAGCGCTACCCAGAAAACACACGTTTGACTGGTCGCGTTACTAACCTAACTGACTACGGTTGTTTCGTTGAAATCGAAGAAGGCGTTGAAGGTCTTGTTCACGTTTCTGAAATGGATTGGACTAACAAGAACATCCACCCATCAAAGGTTGTTAACCTAGGTGATGAAGTAGAAGTTCTAGTTCTAGACATCGATGAAGAGCGTCGTCGTATTTCTCTAGGTCTTAAGCAATGTAAGACTAACCCATGGGATGACTTCGCAGAGCGTTTCAACAAGGGCGACAAGGTTTCTGGTAAGATCAAGTCAATCACTGACTTCGGTATCTTCATCGGTCTTGACGGCGGCATCGACGGCCTAGTTCACCTTTCTGATATCTCTTGGAATGGTACTGGCGAAGACGCAGTTGCTGAATACAAGAAAGGCGACGAAATCAACGCAGTTGTTCTTTCTGTTGACCCAGAGCGCGAGCGTATCAGCTTAGGCGTTAAGCAAACTGAAGACGATCCATTCAATGCATACCTTGCTGATAAGAAGAAAGGTGTTGTTGTAAATGGTGTTGTTACTGCAGTTGACGCAAAAGGTGTTACAATTGAACTAGCTGAGACTGTTGAAGGTTACCTTCGCGTTTCAGATATCTCTCGTGAGCGCATCGAAGATGCATCAACAGTTTACTCTGTAGGTGACAAAGTCGAGTCTAAGTTCATGGGTGTAGATCGTAAGAACCGCACCATCAGCCTTTCTATCCGTGCTAAGGATGAAGCTGAAGAGAAAGAAGCAATGGCTAGCTTGAACAAGCAGGAAGACGCTGTCATGAGCAGTGCGATGGCTGAAGCGTTCAAAGCAGCTCGTAAATAATCGCCTTGAAGTTCAGGGGTGCATGCACCCCTAAAAGGTGACTGTGTTTGGCTTGATAATAGAGGGTATAGGATGACAAAATCCGAACTGATCGAAAAACTTGCCACTAGGCAGTCGCAGCTGTCTGCGAAGGAAGTGGAAAGCGCTATTAAAGAAATGTTGGAGCAAATGGCTGATACATTAGAGGGTGGAGATCGTATCGAAATCCGTGGCTTTGGTAGTTTCTCACTTCATTATCGTGCACCGCGCACTGGCCGTAACCCAAAGACTGGTACTTCAGTCGACTTGGAAGGCAAGTACGTTCCGCACTTTAAGCCAGGCAAAGAACTGCGCGAACGTGTTGACGCGGTCAACGCGTAATTTACACTGTATTAAAAGCCTCCCTTGGGAGGCTTTTTTATATCTAAAACTTAGGTAACACTAGCTAGTTCACTCTTTTTCTTAGATAATCAAAGCTTACCAACACGTGTATGGAGCTTAACGTGAAGTCATTCATTATTGCCGTTTTAGTCGCCGCAT
Organism: Shewanella sp. 10N.286.45.A1; assembly: GCF_041470405.1. Taxonomy (NCBI): domain Bacteria; kingdom Pseudomonadati; phylum Pseudomonadota; class Gammaproteobacteria; order Alteromonadales; family Shewanellaceae; genus Shewanella; species Shewanella sp. 10N.286.45.A1. The sequence goes on along the minus strand of NZ_JBFRMK010000201.1, from coordinate 25,993 downwards.
TTTTTTTCCTAGCGCTTATCTTCGGTGCCCGTAACGAACAAATTGTTAATATTAGCTATTTTGTTGCTCAGGGTGAGTTTAGATTGCCTGTTGTGCTTGCATGCGTATTCTTAGCTGGCTTTTTAGTGAGCTGGGTGTTTGCTATGTACCATATCGCCGGACTTAAGCTTTCTATTAGGCGCTTAAAGAAGCAAGTTGCAGCAAATGACACGCAAGCAGCCGATAAAGCTAACTCAGTGACCGAAAGTGCAACAAAGGATGTAGACGCGTAATATGTTAGAGATTTTATTTCTGTTGCTACCAATTGCCGCCGGATATGGCTGGTACATGGGGCGCAGAAGTGTCAGACAGAAACAGACAAATCAAAGAAAACAGCTTAGTAGAGACTATTTCACTGGCTTGAATTTTCTACTGTCTAACGAATCTGACAAAGCGGTTGACCTGTTTATATCTATGTTGGATGTTGATGATGAAACCATAGATACTCACCTTTCTTTAGGTTCCCTTTTTAGAAAGCGCGGAGAAGTAGACCGCTCGATTCGAATCCACCAGAACCTTATCGCCAGGCCTAGCCTAACCACGGAGCAAAGAGATATTGCGATGATGGAGCTGGGTAAGGACTATCTTGCCGCCGGGTTTTACGATCGCGCAGAAGAGATATTTATTAATCTTGTGAGTCAGGAAGATCATAGCGAAGAGGCTGAAACTCAGCTTATTGCCATTTATCAAGTCACCAAAGACTGGCAAAAAGCGATTGATATCATTAAGAAGCTTAAACGTAAACGTCAGCAAGTGTTAAAACACGACAGCGCCCACTTTTATTGTGAACTTGCAGCAGAATCGACTGACGACTCAATAAAATTAAAACGGTTACTATCAGCAAACAAAATTGATCCAAGCTGTGGTCGTGCGCTATTAACACTAGCTGAGCTTTACTTAAAGCTAGAAGAATTTAAGTCCTGCAAGCAATCGATTGAGAAGTTGCTCAATACCGATGTAGACCTCTTTCCTGATAGTCTACCCATTGCCAAGCAAGTTTACTCACTGACTAATGACAATGTAGGCTATCAAGAACTTCTTAGAGAAGCGATAGAGAAGGGCGCAGGCGCAAGCATCGCAGTGACTTTAGCCCAGCACATGATTTCTCAAGGACATGAGAAAGATGCAGAGAAACTTATTCTAGAAGGTTTGATTAGGCACCCTACTATGAAGAGCTTTCAACATCTTATGAAGATGCATGTAAAGCAAGCAGAGGATGGCCAAGCTAAAAAAAGCTTATCAATGTTAGAACAATTAGTTGAGCAGCAAATTAAGTTTCGCCCTGGATATCGCTGCAGCGAATGTGGCTTTCCGTCTCATAGATTGTATTGGCATTGCCCCTCTTGTAAGAATTGGGGCAGTATAAAAAGAGTAAGAGGGCTAGACGGAGAGTAGTGGTTCTCTTGTCACCCTAAAAACATATTAATAGTATTTACAACGCAAAGTGATTGGAGAAAAAATGACGAACAAACCTATTTTGGTAGCATTAGATTACGACAATAGAAACGATGCTTTGCAGCTGATAGATAAGCTAGACCCTGATATGTGCCGTCTTAAAATTGGTAAAGAGATGTTTACCTTGTTTGGCCCTCAAATCGTAACCGATATTCATAGCCGCGGCTTTGATCTGTTTTTAGATTTGAAATTTCACGATATTCCCAATACGGTCGCTAAAGCCGTTTCAGCTGCTGCAGAGTTAGGCGTTTGGATGACAAATGTCCACGCTTCAGGCGGGTTAGCGATGATGGAAGCGGCTAAAAGAGCACTTGAGCAATATGGTGATAAAGCACCGTTACTGATTGCTGTAACTGTCTTAACATCAATGAGCGATGACGAGTTGCAATTACTTGGCATAAACGTACCTGCATCTGAGCATGTACTGCGTTTAGCGGCATTAACTCAACGCGCCGGACTAGATGGTGTGGTTTGCTCTGCGCAAGAAGCGAGCTTATTAAAAGCCAAATTTGGTCAAGAGTTTAAATTGATCACTCCGGGGATAAGACCTGTTGGCAGTGACAAGGGTGATCAGCATCGTGTGATGACGCCACCACAAGCGCTGGCTGCTGGGTCTGACTATTTAGTCATAGGCCGACCGATCACTAAAGCGCTTGACCCATTAAAAGCTTTGCAAGAGATACATCAATCAATTGTATAGCTGTTTAGATTAAATGCTTTAAAAATAAAGTGTACTGCTATAAGTTAGAAATTAATGACTAATTTGAAATTAATATAGCAATCGGAGTGCACTTTATGTTTGATTATCAGGGGAAAAACGTCGTTGTCGTCGGTGGGACTAGCGGCATCAATCTTGGTATTGCGTTAAGTTTTGCAAAAGCTGGTGCAAATGTCGCCGTCGCGAGTAGAAGCAAAGATAAAGTCGATGCTGCAGTGGCAGAACTAACCATTGTAAACCCTGATGGCCATCATATAGGCGCTTGTTTTGACGTACGAGATTTAGACGCTTTATCACTCGGTTTTGAGTATATAGCAGCAGCTTTTGGTTGCGTCGATGTATTAGTTAGTGGCGCTGCAGGTAACTTTCCAGCGAGTGCAGAGAAGTTATCTGAAAATGGTTTTAAGTCTGTAATGGACATAGACTTGCTCGGGAGTTTCCAGGTATTAAAGCAAGCTTTGCCTTTATTGAAAGACAAAGGCGGCGCGATTATTCAGATCTCAGCGCCTCAAGCTTTTGTACCAATGCCGATGCAAGTACATGTTTGTGCAGCAAAAGCTGGTGTCGATATGTTAACTAAGACCCTAGCAATAGAGTGGGGCTATAAAGGTATTAGAATTAATTCGATTGTACCGGGCCCTATAGCAGGAACTGAAGGATTTGATCGGTTAGCACCAACACAAGAGTTACAGCAACATGTTGCTAAAGGTGTACCACTGAGACGCAATGGCAGCTGCGAAGACATCGCGAATGCAGCGTTGTTTTTAGCATCCGATATGGCTTCCTATATAACAGGTGCCGTTTTACCGGTTGATGGAGGCTGGTCTCTCGGTGGCGCTGGCGCCGCGATAGCGGAAATAGGCCAATTAGCGAAACAAAAACAAAGTTGAATTAGAGAATATTAGATATGGCAAACCCTTTTCAGGAACAGCTGCTTAAAGCTGGTTTGGTTAGTAAGCAGAAAGTAAGAGACACTAAAACTCAAAAACGTCGCGACAAAAAAGCAAAAGTTGATGACGGTAGCGAGGCGCTAAAGAAAGAGATCGCAGCCAAGAAGCTAGCGCAAATCGAAAAAGATAAGCAGTTAAATGAACAGCGATTTAACGAAGCCTCAGAGAAAGGTTTAGTTCGCGGACTCGTGACTGAATTTAAAAAGTTTGCCATTACTCCGTCTAAAGAGGCAGACATTAAATTTAACTTTACCTTCGATAAGAAAATTTATTCTCTTTATGTCGATAAGAAAATGCAAAGTGAGTTATTGAAAGGGCACTTGGGTATTGTAAGACACGAAGATATTAGTTACTTAGTGCCACATAAACTTGTAGAGCGTGTAAACCTACTAGTACCAACCTGGGTTGGCTATTTATGGGCACAAGAAGATAACGTTGAAGTCGTTGAAGAAGACGACCCTTACGCTGAGTACGTTATTCCTGATGATCTAATGTGGTAATCAATATTTAGATTAACTAACCGCAGTGTTTTGTCACTGCGGTTTTTTTTGAGGTTATAAAAAGAGTATCCGTCTGCAATTTTATCCTAACGAACCGCAATTTTATCCTAACGAACCGCAAGTTTAGCTAAAGCTCGTAGCTATAAGACAAGCTGAGTTTGTTATCGGTACGATAATTATCCTCTGAATAAGATCCCATAAGCCTGACACTGTGTTTAGAAGTGATTTTATAACTAGCGCCTGCACCGAGCCAATAGCTCGAGTAGTTCTTAGAGCCAATTGAGCCACCCGCATAAGTGACCAGCGACCACTGAGCATCTATTGGACGAATGGCAAATGCACCTAAATAGGCTCCGGTACTATTATCGTTGTTTTTCTTACCGTCTACAAAACTAAGCCCCGCCATTGGAAACACCATCCACTTGCCGGTATCAACGCCCATTAATGATAACGAGACATAGGTGCCTAAATTGTAGGTATTGCGCTCTTCATGGCCATTGAGATAAGCATTTAGAATGCCTTTTTCAAATAACCATGAACCACCTAACTGCCATTGACTGCCGTCAGCATTAATCTGTCCTCGTAACATCCGTGTTTCGTCCAATCCGATAGAACCATTAAACGTTAACTCTCCGTCGTAGCCTGCACCGACTTTTGTCATGATACGAGTCGGGTCATCTAAATGCTTTTCTGTTTTTTGTTCTGATGATATGACCGGAGCTGAGTATAAAAAGGCTGTAAGACCAAGGAAGCTAATTCGTTGGGGTAGGTTCATTCATTGTCCGTTATTGTATCGATAAATTCTTGAGATGGTTAACTCACTAAGAATCATAGAGATAGTGATGCAGTAATGATACTGGTGAAACTACGAGTTTAAGGACCTATAGAGTTGATTAACGTCAGCCAAGAATGTTGATTTTTGAAGAAGAATCAGTGAATGGTTCTCTGATTTTATTACATACGCCAAGCGCAGATTAAAGAAGGCTAATAATAGTAAATAAAGGATAAGGTCACAGTGAGTTGACTAGATGTTGACTTGGTTAAATAAGCAGCACCTGTTAATAATTTACTTCCTTTTTCTGCTATATCTGATAGATTGAAACAACTGTTTAAATCTACCGTTTAAGAGCATTATATGAATCCCTACAACGCCCCATTAGCAGAGATGCGCTTTCTACTTGAAAAGGTGTTTGACGCGCCTAAAACCTGGTCTGAATTACCTGCAATGGCGGAAGCTGTTGATATGGACACTGCGGCTGCGATTTTAGAAGAAGCAGACAAAATCAGTAGAGAACTTATCCATCCTATAAACCGCAGTGGCGATGAGCAAGGTGTTCGTCATGAAGCTGATAAGGTGATCACACCTGATGGCTATAAAGCGGTATATGACCAGTATGCGGAAGGCGGCTGGGTAGGTTTATGTGGCGATCCTGAACTCGGTGGTATGGGAATGCCGAAGATGCTTGGCGTTCTGGTTGACGAAATGGCTTACAGTGCATGTAATGCTTTTACTTTGTATGGTTCGTTAACCGCCGGTGCAGCCTTGGCTATTCACGCTCACGGTACTGAAGAAATTAAACAGCAGTATTTGCCGATGATGTATAGCGGAGAATGGGCTGGTGCGATGGATATGACAGAGCCACAAGCGGGCTCTGATCTGCGCAATATACGCACCAAAGCGGTGCCAAATGAAAGTGGCAGTTACAATATTACTGGCAGTAAAATCTTTATTACTGGTGGCGATCATGATCTAACTGAAAACGTCATCCATTTAGTGCTGGCAAAACTGCCAAATACTAATGGCATTTCGCTGTTTCTTGTACCAAAGATCAAAGTTAATGATGACAATAGCTTAGGCGAAAATAACGGCGTTACCGTCGGCTCTATTGAACACAAGATGGGCCTTAAGGGTTCTGCAACCTGTGTAATGAATTTTGATGATGCTGAAGGTTATCTCATTGGTAAGCCGAACCGTGGTTTAGTTTGCATGTTTACCATGATGAATTATGAACGGCTCGCCATTGGTATTCAGGGCTTAGGCACTTCGCAAGCGGCCTATCAAATGGCCGCTGATTACGCCAAAGAGCGAGTGCAGGGTGTTGCGGCAGGCGGCTCGCCAACGGGAGCGACCAGTGATCCTATCCTTGTACACGGTGATGTAAGACGCATGTTGTTAACGGTAAGAACGTTAACTGAAGCTGGACGAGCACTCTCTGTTTATACCGGTCAGCAATTAGATTTAGCGAAATACTCGGATAATGCCGAACAGAAAGCTAAAGCTAGCCGTTATGTTGGTTTACTGACGCCAGTTTCAAAAGCATTTTTAAGCGATCGAGGCTTAGATGCAGCGATTATGGCGCAACAAGTATTTGGCGGACACGGATATATTCGTGAGACAGGTATTGAACAACTAGTGCGTGACACTCGTATTGCTCAGATCTACGAAGGAACCAATGGCATACAGGCTATTGATTTCTTAGGTCGTAAGGTGACTGGCGACAATCTCAGCGCATTAACAGAATTTGTCGCTGAGCAAACCGCGAATATCGCCCAATTTGATAACGTCTCTGCAGATGATAAAGCAGCAGTATTGCAGCTGTTTGAGAAATTAATCAATGTAGCGAACGGTGTAAATGAGGTTAAGCTCACCCAGCCAGCGTTAATCAATGCCTGTGCAGTCGATTTCCTTGATGCGTTTGGCTATAGCGTGTACGGCTATTTTTGGTTGGCGATGTCAAATGCGGCGCATGATCATGAGGACAGTCGCTTTATGCAACAAAAACAACATTTAAGCCGTTTCTATTTTGATAAGTTGTTAGCAAAAGCGGACTACCATTTATCGCAAGTAGCAGCGGGTGATGCTGCAATTATGGAGATTGATGAGTCTCTGTTCTAAATTAATATAAATGGAATAAACTAAAAGCCGGCATTCAAGTCAATTGAACGCTGGCTTTTATTATTCAGAATACATGCAAAGGACAAATGGAGAGGGTAACGCTTGATTACTGCTCGACAAACTGCTGCAGTATCGATACATCAAAGCTTGGCTTTACAGTTTGCTCTTTTTCAGGGCTGACACCATTTTGTAGAATAACAAATGTTGCTGATATATCATCGCCATCCTTAATGAAGCCAGCCATATTTGATACTCCCAACATGGAACCTGTCTTTGCCGTCACCTTTCCTTTAAGCGTCGAGTTTGTGTAGCCTTTTCGGTATCTTAGTGTACCGCTCTCTCCGGCAACGGGCAGTGAGGTTAAAATGTTTGAGTAGGCAGATTTATCTTTAATTAATGCTAATACTTCAGCAAGCTGATTTGCACTTAGCAAGTTATAACGGGATAAACCTGAACCATCGACTATATGAGCGCTTGATAAGTCTACCCCTTGTTGGGTCAGAATAAGCTTCATCGCAGCGCTACCATTAGAAAATGTCCCTGGTGCACCGTAGAGATGCTGTCCTAAACGCTTTAGAAAGCTGTCAGCGATCAAGTTATCTGACTTTAATAACATAGTGGCTATTAAATCTGTTAATGGCGCAGATTGATGCTCAGCGATTAACAGAGAAGAAGCAGGACGTTGATTAGCCAGTAATACCTGACCGCGCAGGGCTATATTACTTTTATTGACGATTTGGGTCAGTTTATCTTTAGCAAAGCGAGCGGGATCAGTAATGGCAATGTTTAACTTTAGAGGTTTGCTACCCGGGTAACAACCATCTAACCTAAAATGGTTATTTTCAAGGCGAGCCAAGGTCAGATCGCAAATAGGCTGTTGCAAGTTTTTATCAAATACTGCTCTGCTTTCTATTATTACCGGTTCGCTACCAACGATCTTAACCTCTCCCGCATCATCTGCGAGCTTGGGGATAAATTGCGCTTTAAAGCAGTTTTCGTTAATGACGTAGCTTGAAACTGGTGCGGAGTAACAGATCCCTAAATCATCCCAAACTCTTCCTGGTGCATGTTGTAGCTCGTACTGGTCGCCAACAAGGTAGATATTACCGGTAATGAGCGCTAGCCCCTGTTGTTGCAACTGAGCAAACAAACTCTCAATATCTAGGGATGTGAGTGTTGGGTCGCCTGAGAATACTATGTAAACGTCACCGTCAATCTTGCCATCTTGTATCGGCGTCTTGGCAAACACTTTTGTTTGATAGCGGAATTCATTACCTAGTGCTGCGGTAGCCGCAACTGCGGTAAGTAGTTTCATCGTGCTAGCAGGAATAAACAATTTGTCAGCATTCTGATCCAACTTACTGTTGTTTTGATGATTGCTGTACTTAATTGCCGTAAGAGCGCTGGTATCAGGCAATATTAGCTTGATATCTTTGGCGAAAACGTTTGTTGATAACGTTAACAGTATGGCAGACGTTACAATATTTCTGAGGTTCAATAGGGTTTCCTTGGGTAAAAATCGAAAAGGATTAATCGGGTTTATCTGAATCATCTTTTTCCATTAAACGATAAAGCTTTAACGTTACAAATAGCACTAGACCAAAGAAAAGTGGCAACATGAGTAACCCTAACTGCGCTTTAAAGTGAAATATAGCCCAAGCGCCTAACAAAACTGCTAAAAGAGTCAATAAAGATTTAAAATTCATCATGATCTCGATAGTTAAAAGTAAGATTCGATAGTATCAAAAGAACCTTAAAGATGCTGTGATCACTGAGGTAATTGGCGGTTGATAGAACAATTATGAGGCTATTGCTCATCACCTTTAAGTATTAGGTTTGTCTAAAAATTTACCTAAACAGCTATCTAAAAGCTGTTTTATGCGTACTACAGCGCTATTCCGTAGAAAATACTTGCCGAAAGCGTGTTAAATCGGTAATTTCTATGCCCTTATCTAAGAGGATTCTTGATGCCGCATATTAGAGTTTACGGAATGTCCCAAAGTGTTGTTGCCAACTTAAGCGATATACTCATTGACGTTCTAGCAGAAATTTGTCAGGCAAAGGCTGAATCATTCATTATCGATTCGATTAATAGTCAAAGCTATAGACGCGGTCAAAGCGTAAACGATATAGCTCAAATCGAAGTGTTATGGTTCCCTAAAGATCCCGAAACACACCATCGTGCTGAAAGGGCTATTCGTGAAGCCGTTATTTGTGCTTATCCGGAGCTTAAACATACCGTCGTTATGTTTAGAGAGTTAACGCCTAGCACTTATTATAAAGATGGTAAGCATTATTAAGGAGAGAGCCTTGCTGAGTCAGCTAGGTGGTATACCGTTACAATCTGAATCCCTACAGTGGTTGTTGACGCCTAAGGCGTTAAGAGCAGAGCTGTTAACGCGTATTGAAAACGCTACCCATTCAGTTTACATCGCAGCACTTTATCTTGAAGATGATGAAGCGGGTAGGGAAGTACTCAGTGCTTTAATGGCTGCCAAGCAGCGTAACCCTGAGCTTGATATTAAAGTGTTAGTAGACTTTCACAGAGCTAGACGTGGGTTAATTGGACACAAGGGCGACAGCGGTAACTACTTCATGTATCGCAAAGTCAATGAGGCTGCAGAGCACCAGATCGATATACTCGGCGTGCCAGTGAAATCTCGCGAGTTTATGGGGGTGCTTCACTTAAAAGGCTTCATTGTTGACGACGCCGTTATTTTTAGTGGCGCCAGTCTCAATAATATCTACCTTCATCAAAATGATAAGTATCGTTTTGACCGTTATCATGTGATTGAGTCTGCCGAACTTGCACGTAGTATGCGAGAGATGATCTTGACTTACTTAGTCAACGATGTTGCCGTTAGCTCATTAACTCAACCCAAAGATGCTGAACGTTTACCGACTAAAGTTGAAGTCAGTAGTTTAAAACATCGTTTGTCTAAAGCTGAATACAAGTTTGCTTCTACTAAGATAGGCAACCGAGTTACGCCACTTGTTGGCTTGGGTCGAAAGAAAAACCTGCTAAATAAAGTTGTGGTTGCCATGGTAGAGGAGTCGGAAGATGCGCTATTTATCTGTACACCTTACTTTAATCCTCCCTACATATTAGTTAGGGCACTTGCTAAGCATTTACGTAATGGTAAACGTATTGATATCGTAGTCGGCGATAAGACCTCTAACGATTTTTATATACCGCCTGAAGAGGAGTTCTCAACCATAGGTGCATTGCCTTATATGTACGAGCAATCGCTCCGGAAATTTGCTAAACGCCAGCAATGGGCGATTGAAAACGGCCAACTCAATATTCACCTTTGGAAAGATGGTCGTAACAGTTACCATTTAAAAGGGATCAGTGCAGATGGCAAACGTCACCTCATTACTGGCAGTAATCTTAACCCTAGAGCTTGGGCATTAGATTTAGAGAATGGATTGTTAATCCAAGACGACAATGAAAGTTGGAAGCAAAAGTTCGAAGAGGAACAAACCCATATTCTGGAGCATACTGAAAGGTTGTACCATTATTCTCAAATCGAAACGCTGCATAACTATCCTGCTCCAGTTCGCAAAATAATGAAACGTATTAAACGTTTAAAAGCAGACTTTCTGTTAAGACGTATACTCTAATTAAGATGCATTTATACAGATAAAAGCCTGCCTATGAGTAGGCTTTTTTCTTTTGAGCGCCAATGATAACCGGATAGATTTTTATACATGAACTTGCCAAAACATGCGATTCATCGTTTATATGAATACAGAAAAGCCATATCCTCTAAGCCTTTTACTGCCAGAGGTAAAAATGTTGTGCGCTGTCAATCATGCTTACTAGCTGAACAGTTTTGTACTTGCCAAAACCGCTTACAAGTCTGCAGTGAGCTATCTTTTTTGCTTATCATGTACGACGATGAAGTATTAAAGCCAAGTAATAGTGGTCGACTGATTGCCGATATAATTCCTGATACTCATGCATTTATTTGGTCGAGGAATGAGCCTAATCAAAAAATGTTGTCGATAATCAATGACCCCAAATATCAAGCATTTGTTATCTTTCCGAGTGAATATGCAATAGAAAATCAAACGGTAGTTAGCCAAGTAAATAAAGCTAAACTACCTAACGGCAAGCGCCCTTTGTTTATAGTACTCGACGGCAGTTGGCGTGAAGCGATAAAGATGTTCCGTAAAAGTAGTTATCTGCATAAATTACCACTACTTTCATTTACGCCAGAATCAACGGCAAGTTATGCGTTAAGGAAAGGAGCGCGAGAGTTTCAACTTGGTACTGCAGAGGTTGCAGCACTAGCATTAAGTGTCGCTGGAGAGCCATTAAATGGCCGCGTATTAGAAGCTTGGTTTGAGTTGTTTGTTGAATCCTCACTACACGGAAGAAGTCGCAATAGTCGCGATAGTGCTATAATTGGTGAACTTCAGCACCGTTTCCAACAAGCATATACACTGACATTAGTGAATGATTGATTACCATTTCAGATAGAAATATCTGTCTCAGTTAAAATCAATATATTGAATTTATTGTGGTTTACGATATGCTTTAACTTCGATATGCAAATGAGGAGGCAGATTATGGCGCAACGTAACAGCACACTGTTTAATCTGGCCTCCAATACATATGTACTTTGTAGCCTTTCTATTTTAGTTTCTGCAGTAGTGTTAAATATAATTTATTCAAGCGCTTTTAGCGGCGTGAACCAACACGGTGTAATTGCAAAAGGAAATTCAAGTTTAATCGCCAAAAGTCGTTACAGTGCAGGGTTGGTATGTAAAGACAAAGGTTGGGAGTTCTGTGCTTCATGGGCGAATATAAAACGTATTCCAGGTAGCCGCATAGCTTAAAAATAAGCCGCTTCGCCTTAAGCTAGTGCTCTGAGCTTTTCCCCATCAAATACGCGAGTTCAGCAATATTACTTACCTGCATTTTTTGCATTACTTTTTGTCTATGTAACTCTAGAGTTCTTTGGGCTACGTTTAATTCAGCGGCCACCACTTTATTCAGTTTGCCTTCCAATATCTTTTCCATTACCTCATATTCTCTTGGTGTCAGTGTTGCGAGTTTAGTTTCTAAGGCTACTCGATCTAAGTTACGTTGCGTGTACAGCATCGTTTGTATTTTTGCCTTTTCCAGTAATAATAAAAGTTTATCACCATCAACAGGCTTTTCGAGGAAATCAATAGCGCCTTTTTGGATTGCTTGTACGGCCATAGCAATACTGCCATGACCACTCAACATAATTACCGCTATCGGGCTATGAAGGCTGGTTATGTGGCTCAACAATGCACTGCCACATTTTTAGGTATAAAACACAGCGCCTATGGACAGCTAGCTGCAGGTCGAATTGATCCTGTATTTAAAATGGCTAAAGGAACAGCTGACGCCATGGATATGTATTCGATGAAACACGACCGCTTGTTTGCTGGTGATAAGCGTTGGGGAGATTCATTGTTATATAGAACCCAAACATGGAACAAAATCCAGTTTGGCGCCAGCTATATTATGGAAGATAACTATTACGCCGAAGATGATATTCGGCGCGACAATGGCAATTACCAAGTCGCAGTGACTTATGGTGATAAGCACTTTAAGAGCAGTAATTTGTACTTAGCTGCCGCTTATACCGATGGCGTAGAAGATATCAAAGGTGTGCGAGCAGTTGCTCAATATAAAGCGGGTAAGCTAATGTTGGGGACGATTTACCAAAGCTCTGAACTGGTTAATCCTAACAAGACTAACTGGCAGCAAAGAGATGGTGATGGCTTTATTATTAGTGCAAAGTACCAAATCGATAAGCTATTGCTAAAACTGCAATACGGCAAGGACGATTCGGGCACAGGTAAAATCGCCGGACGAGTTTATGATGCACTGGGTGAAGCCGCAACCGATGTTCCAGAAGTTTCACAGTGGGCAGTAGGCGCTGAATATCGATTGAGCAAATCGACACGTATTCACACTGAGATCGGTCAATTTGATGTTAAGCAATATTCAGATTTTGACGATACCATTGCTAGCATTGGTTTTAGAATTGATTTCTAAAGCTTAGGAAATAAATTAACCCCATAGAATGCGCAGGGAAGCGCATTCGACTTAGCTTTATGTCAAACATGCAGTCTTATCCCTTAATTCCGCTTTAACACTTATTGTTTTTATTCATGCAGTTGGTTAGGTATGCAAGTATGTTAAAAATATCTCGGGGATATACTTTTCAGTCTGACTATTTATGCATTATTTTGACTGGTTATAATATTGAGGTTTCTCGCTACTCTGTTAGTGCTAAAGTGCGTTGTAGCAATGAATGTTTAACCCATATACCGTTACTTCAGTCGTTGAATCGCTACGCATGCTGTATGATTGCTGCCAACTCTGTCGTATATACGGTTTCACATATGCCCCCTGTGGTTGATGATTTTATTGCTCCTACTTGTTTTGAAGAGATTACCATTCTTTATCAAGATGATTACCTACTGCTAATCAACAAGCCTTCTGGTTTATTGTCATTATCGGGCAAAAACCCGCTAAACTTTGATTCAGTTCATTACCGTTTAGTAAAAGATTTTCCGGGTTGCTCTTTAGTGCACCGATTGGACTTTGGTACATCAGGCATAATGGTCATCGCGCTGAATAAACTGATTAATGCGCTACTGTGTCGCCAATTTAGTGAGCGCAGCGTGCTTAAGCGCTATACGGCTTTATTAATTGGGGAGTTGAGTGAAACTACAGGGATAATAAGTGCCGCTATTGCTAAAGATAAACCTAATTTTCCCTTGATGAAGTTATGTGAGGAGGAGGGCAAGTCCGCTCGCTCAGTTTACAATGTTTTGGCTAAAGAAGAGTATCAAGCAGACAGCTTAAACAAAGCGATAATGGTTACCCGAGTAGAGCTTACCCCAGAAACTGGGCGTACCCATCAGCTTAGGATCCATAGCCAATATATTGGTCACCCCATTATAGGCTGTGATCTGTATGGTTGCTCTTATTCGCACCAGCTAGCGCCCCGATTAATGTTACATGCTACCCGCCTAGAGTTCGACCATCCGATTACAGGCGTAAAAGTGCTTGGTTTTAGTCCATGCCCTTTTTGACAGGTATTATTGCCTTTTGGCATTAATCGCACGTCATTTAACCTTTATTGAATAACTTTATACTACTCCCTTAGTGCTAGTCATGAATTGTTACAACATGCTTTAACTCACCGCATGTTGTTGCTCACACTGCTGTTAAATATTTGTTATCTTACTTGGGTAAAGCGTTACCGCTTGTAAAGGTTCTAACCATTTTTACGCGAGTACCGCAACTCTCTTTGGCAAAAAATCGATGCAGACAAAAGCATGGAAGCTCGATTTAGCGCAAAACAAGAAAATAGGAATTTACATGTATAGAGTCGTCACGGCCTCTTTGGTCACACTTTCTTGTGTAACTAGCTTTAATACATATTCTAACGAATACGTATTAAGTAAAGTTGCCGAGCCTATCACGCAGTCGGTGAAGCTTAATCTAGATCCGCAAAAAGATAATTTCTCAGGTAGTACATCAATAGAGCTTATTGTTAAAGAGCCCACTCAACAGCTGCAGTTAAACGGCTTAGAATATACAGCCAGTAATATCTTGTTAGCGGGTGCCAAAGACTGCCAAATGGCAGCAACTATGCAAGACACTGGCGTTGTTTTGTTTGATTGTAAGCATGTCATTGAGCCAGGTAAATACCAGCTTTCTATGGACTTTACTGCGCCCTATAATAGGCAGTCGGTTGGTCTTTATAAGACTATTGATGGTGGACAGCCGTATCTGTTCACTCAGTTTGAAATGAGTGATGCACGCCGAGCGTTTCCAAGCTTTGATGAGCCAGGCTACAAGATCCCGTATCAAGTGACGATTACCGCGCCGAGTACTGAAAAAGTTTATAGCAATACACCAGAACTATCTGCAAATGAAAAGAATGGTTTAACCACACATGTCTTTAAACAAACTAAACCTTTGTCGTCTTACCTCGTTGCATTTGCTATCGGGCAATTTGAAGAGATAGAAGTTAAAGGTATGAAAGTCCCGGGTAGGGTAATTACCACAAAGGGAAAAATCGAGATAGCACAATACGCGGCTAAAAAAATGCCTGAAGTGTTGTCGGCTTTAGAGGATTACTTTGGTGTTGATTACCCTTATGAAAAACTGGATACCGTAGCTGTACCTGAGTTTCCTTTCGGTGCAATGGAAAATGCCGGCCTAGTTACCTACAGAGAAGACATTCTGCTAGTTGATGAAAAAAATGCCAGTCAAAATAGTAAAGAGCGAGCAGTGTCGATCATTGCTCATGAGCTAGCACACCAATGGTATGGCAACTTAGTGACCATGCAGTGGTGGAATGATCTTTGGTTAAACGAAGCATTCGCGAGTTGGATGGCAGCAAAAATTACCCATCAAATTCACCCAGAGTTTGAATCTGATCTTTCTCTATCAAAAAACTATGTGATGGCGATGGATGCTAGGGTTTCAACAAAGCCTATTCGTAAGCCAATTAAAACCGAAGCTGACATTATGGACGGTTTAGGTCTAGCTTATAGCAAAGGCGAAGCCGTGCTAGATATGGTTGAAAACTATATCGGCGAAAATGAGTTTAAGGCGGGTATTCGTCAGTATATTAAAGATCATGCTTTTGAGAATACTCAGGCGGACGATTTATGGAATGCGTTGTCTAAATCTTCTGGTAAGGATGTCGGTGCGGTATTAGGTACGTTTATTGAGCAGTCTTCTTATCCTTTAATAAAAGTTGATCTTAAAGGCAATAAGCTGACCTTAACACAAAGCCGATTTGTAACAGCAGGAACAGAGGCTAAAGATCAAACTTGGACAGTGCCTGTTTCTATCAAGTTTGGTAAAGGTGACAAGGTTAAACATAAAACGGTTTTGCTCACCAAAGAGAGCCAAACCGTAGCGCTAGATTTTGCACCAGATTGGATCTACCCGGATTTAGATGCAATGGGTTATTATCGCTGGTTATTAGATGACGCGCAGATGCAATCTTTGCTCGCCAATGCTAAAACACAGTTAACGCCACGAGAGCGTAAAGCGTTAATCTCATCTGCAGATGCATTACTTGATGCTGGTTTTGTTTCTGGTGGCGAGCTGCTTAATATCCTTGGTGAGTTCATTGATGACCAACATCCAGAGATAGTGTCTACTGCATTGGGTTATCTGCAGTCACAGAAACGTACATTTATTGATGAAAGCAACCAAGCACAATGGGCAAACTTTATCTCAAAGCGTGCGAGTAGTGCGATCGATAAATACGGCGTAGCAGCTAAAACCAATGAAAAGACTGCAATTAGCAAGCTTCGTCCAACACTGATCAACTTATTGGCGTTTGAAGCCAAAGACAAAGATATTATTGCAACAGCTACTAAACAAGCTAAGGTCTATATTGCAGGAAGCAACCAAGTTGATCCTTATCTTATCGGTACTTATCTAACTGTGGCAGTGTATTACGGTGATGAACAGTTGCTAAACCTCGTTAAGAGTGAGTTTGAGAAGACTAAAGATCCACAAAAACGTACTCGATTAATGAACGCGTTGGGTTATGCTCCTACAGAAAAACTGCAAGATGATATGCTCGCTTACTCTCTGACTGATAAGATCAATGCCCCGGATTTGAGGTATGTTTTGTCTGGGCAATCTTATACAGAAGCACGTCGAATACGCTTTAGAAATTGGGTTTATGCTAACTATTCAACGATAAAAGAAAAATTGCCTCCATTTGCGGTAGCAAATATTCCGTATTATACCGGTTCAGGTTGTGAGTTAAGCGCACTTGAAACCACTGACAAGTTTTTTGCGCCTAAATTGAAGGCTAATCCAGAGTTTAAAAGAACCTTGGCAAAGTTAGATGAGAGCGTCCGAAATTGTGTAAGGCTAAAACAACGTGAACAAGCAAGTGTTGCCAGTTACCTAAAGCAATTCTAGAGTAAACCTTTTCGAGTAAAGCCAGCTTTAACGCTGGCTTTTTTTATTAACATTCACGTTTCAATTTGAAATTATTTGCTGTTTTGCAACCTACAAAGGCGTAACCAAGTGTCGCCACTCTCAACACAATAAACCAACAATCAGCCCGGGTTTTTAAATTCAAAACAGCTAGTTAATCGACTAATCGAATCAAAAAATACTGCAGCTAGTTTTAATATGCCTAAAGGTATTCTCCTATTGCTGCTTTATACTTTATCTTGATATAAAACCCTGAATATATGTAGTTAAGTTGTTGTATATGTTGATTTTACACGGAGTTAACCAATGTGGTTTCTCTTTTATACTTCTGCTATTTTGTCGGCGGGTCCTATATAAAGAAGAAATTATAATGAAATTACAAAAAACAGTTATAGCAGTAGCCTTACTAGCGGCGTTATCTGCTTGTTCAAATGATGATGACACAAACCAGGCTGATAAAGGTTTTAACCTAACTATTGCCCATATCAATGATACTCACTCGAACTTTGATCCGGTAAAGTCGAGCTTTACTATGGGTAAGGATGGCGAGGTTGTCTTTAATGAATTCGGTGGTTATCCGAGGTTACTTGAAGCTGCAAATGAGATTAAGGAAGAGACTAGCCAGCCTCTACTATTTTTACATGGTGGTGATGCATGGCAAGGCACCGCTTACTTTAAGTTAAATGAAGGCAAGGCGAACGCAGATTTACTTTCCCAAATGGGATTAGATGCAATGGCATTAGGTAATCACGAGTTCGATTTAGATACGAGTAAACTTGCTAGCTTTATTGATAGCGTTAACTTCCCACTACTGGCTAACAATATGGATGCTGGTTTTGATTCTGCATTAAGTGGCTCTACGAATCTTAAGCCTTATCAGCTGTTTGCATTTGACGGCGCAACCAAACGTAAAGTCAATGAAGTTTCTGAAGCGAACGACAATGAGCAAATCGTTGCCGTTGTTGGTGTTGTTTTAGAAGATATGCCAACCATAGCAACGGGTACTGGCGACGTTAAATTTGAAAACGAAATCGCATTTACTCAAGTGACTGTTACTGCACTTAAAGCCGAAGGCGTCAATAAAATTGTAGTGTTGTCTCATATTGGTAATGCCAGAGATATTGCGCTTGCAGAAGGAACAACCGGTATCGATGTTATCGTTGGCGGCCACTCCCATACTTTACTCGGTGACTTTACTGATTTAGGTCATGGTGATAATGGTGTATATGCTCAGCTGATAAAACAAAAAGATGAAGTTGGGCAAACATGTATTGTCCAAGCAGGCCAATATGCACAAGCTATTGGTAAGGTTGATGTAAAGTTTGACAGTGAAGGTGAACTGTTGTCTTGTGCGGGTCAAAATACGTTATTGACCAACGAGGAGTTTTACAGTGATGGCAAACGTGAAGAAAGCGATCTGCTTACTGGCGCCGAGCATGAAAAAGTAGAAAGCTTCATTGATGAGACTGCACTTATTGATGATGTTGACGAAAATATAGATATGCGCGTTCATATTGACGCAACTTATAAACCAGCATTGGAAGAGGCTTACGGCGAAGTAGTAGCCAATGCTCCACAAGAGATAAACCATGAGCGTCGTCCTGGTGATGCAGGAACCGACAAACACGGTTCTGATGTCGCGCCATTAATTGCTGAAGGTATGGTCTATTGGGCAAACCAGTCTGATGTAAATTCAGTGATTGGTAAAAAAGTGCAGATTGGTTTAGTTGGCGCTGGTGGGGTACGAACTGACATTGCATCTGGCGAATTTAGGGAAGGGCACGCTAGCCTTGAGTTGCTGCCATTTTCCAATTACCTGTCGGTATTGACGATTAATGGTGAGGTACTAACAGATCTATTAACTTCTACTATTGATGCGACACTTCCAGTTGGCAGCCATGCAGGTAAATTCCCCTATGTAGGTGGCATGCGTTATACCTTTACCGAAGAGGTTAAAAATACCAGTGGTAATATCAGTTCAATTGATATCAACACCGGCACTGAATCTGAACCTCGATGGGAGCCTATTAGCGACAACACTGACTACGTCGTCATCGTTAATAACTATAATGCTAGTGGTAATGATGGTTGGAATGCATTAGGTGATGCTCAACTGCAAGCTACTGACCGAGTTGATCTTGTTAAAACTGCGGCAGGTTATAAAGCTTATAAAGTCGATCATTTAACCTATAATTCAACTGAAAATACTTATAGCGTTGTATACGCAGATAACGCACCAAGTTGTGATGATAATGGTACAGATATTTGTAATACAGATGCGCTTTCCTTTATCAATTATGCTGAGCAAAAAGTTGTTTTAGAACAGTTACCATTTGAATCTACAACAGTGATTTATAAAGACTAAATACGTTTATATAATAAATGTATGGTGTATTAAATATTAAAAGGGCGCTCTAAGAGAGCGCCCTTTCTATTTGGCATAATAATAGGTTTCGGTAACCAACAATATAAGCTTTGCCTATGTTTCTAATCGTTAGGCTTTAAATAATGGTTTAACGATCTAGGATCGGTATGGCCTGTCCGCCCCATAATGTAAAGGTGATCTTTTTTATTTTCATGTAGTTGCGTTACACAACCGCTTCTTAAACTGTGAGCACCATAAAATTTAGGATCTAAATCAGCCTTAATACAATAACGTTTTACTAATTGATAAATATCATCACCACGTAAGAAACCTTTACCTGAGTTTGCATCTATAACTTGATAGTCTCTAATATATCTACCATCTCGAGTTAGTGATCTAAATAAGTGGCCTTGTTTTATTTTAGCGACATCAATCCACTCTTTTACAACTTCATAAGCTGAAAATGTTTCATCTTTTGGAAGTACTTTCCACTCTCTTTGTCCTTGCTGATTACTTTTAGAGTAGGGCAGCCTAACTTTGAGTTTGTCTCTTAAAAAACTTAAATGATTAACTTTTATATTCGCTAATTCTGATCGTCTAAATCCACCTTGAAAACCCAATAGTATAATTGCTTTGTCACGCTTTTGCGTTAGAGCCTGACTCTGGTTTTCAATAGCTTGAATAAGTAACTCAAGTTCATCATACATAATCGGTTGTTGATCATAGTCGGAGACTATTCGGTTGTGGTTACGCATAAGTCCGCGCATAACTCGGATAACCAAAGGGTGTTCAGTTGGCGAGGCTGTACCAGATTGAATATGATAAAAACGAATTGCGGCTAGTCGACTATTGATAGTTTGAGTCGATAGCTGGTGGCCACTTTTAGCTTGATAAAAATCTTTTTGATGACCGATAAAAGAAATAACCGTTCTGGGATCGGCAGGGTTTGAGCTTAGGCCATGGCTTTCACAGTAAGTTTTAAAAATAGCAAAACTTGAACGATAAACTCGCCGAGTGTTGTCAGAAATTTCATAGCGAGTTTCTTTGGCTGCACTTTCAAAATCATTAAGCATCGAAATAGGAAGTTCAGCTTCTTGGTAAAAGCCATTGTCGCTGTTAGTGGTCGGCACATTATTGGAAATGGGGCTGATATGCTTGCGGCTCATTTCCTAGATTACCTCTTTCTATATCGTTAATTTATGGATTTAGCGTCAATATGAGCCAGATAGTTTATCTATTTCTAACACTCTCTACCAGTGATAATCGTCATTATCACTGGTAGTGGTTGAGTTATAAACAAATGCAAACAAAACGACTAGGTTTAGTCGAAATAATAAACAGAGGAAGCTATCGGTATAAAATTTTTAGCTCCAAGAAGCTATTTTTTTAAGGCGTTACTTTTCGAAGTTAAGGTCCCTTTAACTTTATGCAGACTAATCCAATCATTAATATGGTTATACCATTTTAATTGCTGTCTAAGAGAATCGCTGCAAACACTTGTTTATCTGTGGGTTATTAAATATTATCTCTATATTAATGGTGATACCATACTTTAAAAATAATGGCTAAGCTGATGAATCATACGAAGCAAGAGTGGCAATACCATAGTAATAAACCGACAAAGGGACGTAAGCTGTTACTGCTTCAAAGAGATGAGATCGTTATTGCGTTACCGCTGCTCTTTAGACTCATACCCAGAGACCAAATTTTAAAAAGACTAGATTGGTTTGAAAGTGGTGCGGAGTCAGAAACAAATTTCTTGAAAGTATCAGAGTTACTTTCATTAGTGACTCGAAAGAGAAAGCTAAATTCGGATCTAAGGGTAGAGTTAGAACAGCTCAATTTATGTTTAAACCAAATGTTTAGCGACTATGGCTGGCGTATGGTCAGGAAGGAGTTAGCACAAGTTAAAAAGCGCAAAAAGAAATCACACATAGAATTAAGCAATGATCTCATTCATAGGCTCAAAGCCTTTATGTCGATAAAACAACTAGACAGTTTTGATCAAGCGTTAGATTTTCTGCTGAGCGAGTGTGAGTCATTACAGATTGATCCCAGCAATGAGGGCGAAACCACTTAAGTTAAGCCTGTAGAGAAACACCCTTTAACTATCTTTTTGTATTGTAGCCTCTAGATAGTTAAAGATTACTTACTTTGGTTGGCGAAATAATATTATTGTAGAACGGTCAGCTTAACCACTATGGATTTTGCTAAGTGCAGCCATTGTTCGGCTTTGACTAAAGTTGGTGCGCTTGGTATGTGTCGGCGCCCAACCCGCGAGAAACCGTTCAAAATCAGCCCATGCTATATCGATTAATTCACGCCATTCATATTCAATATCTTTGAAACTATGTTTGCTGTTTAACGTTAAGAGTGTTGCATTTAATTGCTTAAAATAAACGTCGATTAAGTCGTCGAAATTCTGTTCTAGACTTGTTTCATCTAGACAACTACCCAGCAAATAAATAACGTCCTTCATGCCGCATCCGCCACCTACATATTGAAAATCAACCGCTGCTACTTCTGATAAATCTTCAGTAAAACAGAAGTTTGCAATTTTGGCATCACCATGGACCAAAGTCTTAAACCGACAGTTATTAAGCTTCGCATCGAGTAGAGCTGCTGAACGTTTAAGCTCACTTTCCTCCATCGCGTCATACTCAGTTAGACGAGTATCTAAATACCAGTAAGTGCCAATCGGCCATAGATTTTTCGGCCAATCGTCAGAAACTTTAGACTGCAAATTAAGTGCATGAAATCTCGCCAGCCATTGTAGACAAGTAGCTGCAACGTTAACCGATGCATTTGAAAGTCTTATTGGGTAACCCTCAGCATCTAAATCTGACATAACGATTATTTTTGAATTTGGGCATGCATTATCGAGGTTTTCCTGGGCAATAAACTTGGGAACTGCACAAGTCGGTTTAATATTATTTGCCCAATATTGATAAAACTCCGCCTCTACATTATAGGAGGTTAGCTTTCGTTGATGTGCTAGTGCTCCATTCCAGCCTCGTGGGTGTTGTTGGTTAGTCGGCGGTGAGATATGTTTTACAATAAAGCGACCGAAATAGCGATTCGATTTATCTGTATTTTCATAGCGGCCAATTTCACCATAACCTGACCAAAGTGATTGGATTATTTCAATTTTTTCAAACTGAGTTGTTGCCAAAAGCGTAGACAATCTTTCTTCGAGTTTTACTGCATTTTGTGTCAATTTAACAACCTAATCTAAGCCTTTGTACCATAATTGATAATACTGGTACTTTTACGAGTGTGATGTGTTTTTGCATTCTGTTAGCGTACTTGTCAATTATTGAATTAGAACAGCTAAGGTGCACTCAATGAATAAAAGCATGCTCATGGTTATTTTACTACTGGTTTCATCAAATGTTACGGCAAATATTATTGTAGATAAAACAGGAGTGGATGAGAAAGATTATATCTATGATCTGCACCAATGCACTGAATTATCGACCCAAGTTCAAAAAACGGATACCAGTAGTAGCGCGGTAGGTAGTGCAGCAAAAGGAGCAGCAATTGGTTCAGCGGGTAAAGCAATCGCCGGTGGTTCCGGGACTGACGGTGCCAAACAAGGTGCAGCGATAGGCCTTGGGCTTGGTGTGCTGTCTAACGGTAGAAGTCGACGCAATGATGCTGCAAAATTTGAAGCTGAACAACAACAAGTGGTTAAAAACTGTATGGTAAACCGTGGTTATGTCGTGCTGAATTAAATGTGATTTGGTCCGAGTTAGCGTAAGGGCTAACACTTTATTAGTGTTAGCCCTTTTATATGTTATTCGGCCAATGACACATTAAGCCATTGATCGCTATCGTTGAATAGTAAAGACTGTAACTCACCTTTGCCTTCAATATTGACTAAATTTAACTGAGATGGCCAAAGTTCTTGTAGGGCTCCGTTTGAAATGGAAAGTTCAGTGATATTGCTTGGAATTGCGGTTTCTTGGTAGATCCAAATGTACTTGCCATCAAGCTCTAATCCAACAAACTTAAGTGGTAGCTGTTTGGAATCATTAATCTCAATTGCAAATTGAGTCTGTACATATTCTGCAAAGCTATTCTGGGTTGCTTTACTACTTAAAATATCTGCACTGGGATCAAAAAGATCTCTTACCGCATGCTCAGCATCATGAAGATAAAACTTGTGCATTACTTCTATATTATCAACTCTGTGGTTAAAACTAACGGTAGTGGTTGCCATCTTTTGCTGATGCGCGTTTAACGAAAGTGAGATTAACCCAATGAAAACCGCAATAATTATTGTTAATCTCATATTTTATCCAGCCTTTTCTGAGTTATACTCTTCATCTTCTTCAGTTTTAAGTTCTGTTTTAATATCCTGCATAATATCGCGTTTAACTTTTGCCTTACTTTTTTCTTTTTTATAGGCTTCAATTCTTGATGGAATAATCCTGCGTGGGAAGTAGTTGTTGTTCAAATCAACATCCGCTGTTTGCCAGCTAGGATCGATTTCAACTTCTCTTAGAACTTTGTCTGATACGATGAGTTTATTAACTGACTTCGGGCTTCTACGCCAGATCTCTGCAGGAATGTTTAGCTGTTCGACACTGCCATCTTCATAGGTTAATTGCAGCAAAATAGGCATCACTAGTCCACCTAAGTTAGAGAATTCAAGTACGTAATAATTTTTATCTTCTTTAATTGCTCTTTGTATTACATCACGTTCCCAAGGTTCTAACTTCTTAATAAACTTGTTGTATTTATTCCGCTCTTTGTTGGTAACTGTATATTCATCGTTAGATTCATAAAAATCAGTCACATCTGGGTTTAGATCTATCCAGCTTTTAAGCCCTTGCTCTTTGTTTCTTTCTATCGCGATAGGAGTCGGTTTATCTTGCTCCATCTGGCGTTCGCGAGCAAAATCGATATCAGGATTTTTAGTATTCATTCTAAGCTTGTAGACTTTGTCGATTGAGATATCAACATGATCCGTGCTGTAAAACCAGCCTCTCCAAAACCAATCCAGATCGACACCAGATGCTTCTTCCATGGTTCTAAAAAAGTCAGATGGAGTAGGGCGTTTATACTTCCAGCGATTGGCATACTCTTTAAATGCGAAATCAAACAGCTCTCGTCCAAGTACTACTTCCCGTAAAATGTCTAATGCCACAGCGGGTTTGGTGTAAGCATTTGGACCGAGTTTCAATACACTATCAGACTGAGTCATTACCGGAACTTGCACTGTTGATTTCATATATTCAACAATGTCGCGCGGCTCTCTAGCCCAATGAGATTCGGTTTCCCATTCTCTTTTTGCTACGGAGTCTAGAAAGCTATTCAGCCCCTCGTCCATCCATGTCCACTGCCTTTCGTCTGAGTTTACGATCATCGGAAAGTAAATATGGCCAATTTCATGGATAACAACGCCTATCAGAAAACGCTTTTCCGACAATGTATAGGTTCGGCTACCATCTTCTTGTAATTCGGTGCGAGGACCGTTGAAGGTGATCATTGGATATTCCATTCCGCCAACGGGTCCATTAATAGATTGAGCGGTTGGATATGGGTAATCAAAAGAATACTTTGAGTACACCTCCATGGTATGGATGATAGATTCAGTTGAGTATTTCTTCCAAAGATCACCACCTTCCTTTGGATAAAAAGACATCGCCATGACTAAAGGCCTTTCAGCAGATTGCTGTTGATAACCTTTAGCATCCCACATGAATTTTCTAGAGGAAGCCCATGCAAAATCACGCACATTTTCGGCTTCAAAATGCCAGGTTTTGGTACTATTCGATGCCGCTAATTCATTCTCTAAAGCTTCAGCTTCGGTCACAATAAAAACCGGTCTTTTGCTGGTTTTGGATTTTTCAAAACGTTTGCGCTGCGTTTTATTTAATACTGAACTCGCATTGGTTAATTCACCAGTAGCCGCAACAATATGGTCGGCTGGTACAGTTATTTCAACATCGTAATCACCGAACTCCAAGGTGAATTCACCGCTGCCTAAGAAAGCTTTATTTGTCCAAGCTTCATAATCGGTGTATGCATGTAATCTAGGAAACCATTGTGCAAGTTGAAATATGTCATTGCCGCCGTCACGCTTATCATCAGGGAAGTGCTCGTAACCACTGCGACCACCCACTGCTTTTTGATCGGTAATGTTAAAAGCATAATTAAGTTGGAATTCTACTTCTTTACCAGGTTTTAATGGTTCAAGAAGATCAATTCTCATATTTGTGCCAACTATTGTGACACGAAGAGGAGTGCCATTAACTGTCACTTCACCTATTTGATATCCGACTTCAGTGTCAGCTAATAACTGTTGACCACGTAATGTTTTTAAACTGATTTTGGTTGGCTTACCATTAACACTGCTTGCTAGTTCTGATGGGCTAGAGAAAGTGCGAGTGCGACTGGCGATAGAGTCAGCTTTATAGTAGTTCTGGTCAAGCTGCAGCCAAAGATACTTTAGCGTGTCAGGAGAGTTATTGGTGTAAGTGACGGTTTGTTCAGCTTCAAGGCGCTTTTTATCTTCATTCAGAGAAGCCTTAATATGATAATCGACTTGTTGCTGCCAATATTGATGGCCAGGTTCTCCCGCTGCATTGCGATATACGTTTGGCGTCGGTAAGTCTACATCTAGCTGACGAAACTTATCTTCAAAATCACCTTTAGATTGTTTTATTGCTGAGGCTTGTACTGGCAAAGCTAAACCAGCTATTACTGCGCACAGTAATATTGTTGAATTGTTATTCTTATACACTGGATACATCTCTTATTATTACAATGACATTGCGTCATTGCTTATTTTTATGGGGTAGTTTTAGAAAATTATACAATAGACTCGATACACTAAGTTAACTCTGTTGCTAAAAGGTTTGGTGAGTTATTTCTTATAGGATCTCGCGCTGCATTGGCTTTACAAAAGGAATTTATTGCAGATATCTTGCAGAAAGCAGCATATTATACCGCTAAACTAGATATGTTTAGCGTCTTACTCAACCGCGAAATACCAAATATTAACAAAGGTTTACAATTTTTACTTTTATCCTTTGACCTAGAACTGCCGTTTTAATCATTTAAATACTTAGGGTTGTTGATCTTTCGAG
>NZ_JBFRMK010000200.1:0-20394 GCF_041470405.1 Shewanella sp. 10N.286.45.A1 | reverse complement strand
ATACCAGATTGCTTTTGATCTCTCATCCAGTTAATTGACGCATCTAACATGTGCTTAAAGCGCGCTAAATCACTCTTATTGGCTAAATCACCGTGACCAGGAATAACGATTGTCTTATCTGTCATATCACGTAACGCTTTAGCGACATTATCTCGATAACCTTCCACGTCACCGCCGGCTTTTAGATCGATATAAGGAAATTTGTCTTTAAAGAACAGGTCACCCATATGCACTATGTTGGCTTTACTCCATATAACAACACTATCGCCGTCTGTGTGACCGGGTCCCATATGGCGCACTTTTAAAGCATCATCATTAAAGTGCACGGTTATACCATGATCATAGGTAATTACTGGCAGTGCTTCAGGCGTAGTTTGTTCGTCTGATGCAAGGCGTTTAAGCACATTATGGTGGGCCATGATGGTACCAGTGCTGCCAAAGTGAGTATTGCCGCCGGTATGATCGCCATGATAATGCGTGTTGATGATGAACTTTGGACTACCTGCTTGGATCTCACTTAACGCCGCTGATATTTTATCGGCAAGTGGAGCAAATTGGTCATCAATCATCAGCAGACCATCATTCCCAACCGATACGCCAATATTACCGCCTGCACCAACAAACATGTAAACGCTGTCGCTTAGCTTGATTGGTTTAATCTCTACATCTTTAAATCTATCATTGGCGATCACACTATTGGTGATAAGTGCTGCCGCAAGTAGGGCGCTGTAACTTAGCATTTTGGTTGCGCGTTTAAATGATATGTTCATAGTATCGACCTTATTGATTGAATTTACTTATTTAAGCAAATAAGACTGATGTTACAGAGTTGTTGTGCAGATTGCATTAATGACATTCAACACATCTGATCTGCAGGGATGGAGGGGATGCCTTATAGCATGTCAGGAATATGCTAGGCCATGTGGTTTGCAACGAGTGAAAAGCATAGTTGTGCTACGATTAAGCTGGTTAACACAGCATCATAATCGATAAAACTCGCCATTCTGGAGCGTTTTGTGCTGCCTATTTCGGTGTTGAACAACTTTACAAGGAACAACCATTCTTTCAGTTATTCGCCTTGAATTAGTTTGCCAAAAACAGCTCTGAGTTGGTCAAATTCTTATATTGATTGGTATCACTATAAAAAAACCGAATACTATTGCGAGTATTCGGTTTGAGGGCTTGTGCAGTTTGCGCTAATCAGCAGGTGTACCAATTAACTTGAACTTCACTTTTTATTTAGCGAGTAAACCACGGCTGCGAAGCAATGGATCAATGCCAGCTTCTTTACCACGGAACTGCTTATACAGTTTCATAGGATCTTCGCTACCGCCTTGCGACAGGACGTTATCTCTAAAGGCATCAGCAGTCGCTTTGTCAAAAATACCATTCTCTTTAAACGCTTCAAATGCATCAGCACCTAAGATATCTGACCAAAGGTAGCTGTAGTAACCAGCCGAGTATCCACCAGAGAAGATGTGCGAGAAGTAAGTACTGCGGTAACGTGGCGCAATCTCACTGATCAATCCCATTTTGTTAAGCGATTCTGCTTCAAATTTAGCAGCATCTTTTGGCATGAAGTCAGTCACTGTATGCCAATCCAGGTCAAGCTTAGTTGCAGCCATGTACTCTACAGTTGCAAAACCTTGGTTAAACTTGCTTGCAGCTTGGATTTTCTTTACAAGCTCTTGTGGGATCACTTCGCCTGTTTTGTAATGCTTAGCAAACTGAGCCAATACTTCCGGTTGTGTCATCCAGTTTTCCATCACTTGTGATGGGAACTCAACGTAGTCGCGTGGGACTGACGTACCTGCTTGAGAGCGGTACTCAACATCAGACAACATACCATGTAGCGCATGACCAAATTCATGGAATAGGGTGCTAGCTTCATCGAATGTTAATAGTGCTGGCTCGTTGCCCACTGGGCGAGGGTAGTTAAGAACGTTCACAATGATTGGCTTAGACTCAACGCCGTTCATGTTGTACTGCTGACGATATGAGTTCATCCAAGCACCACCGCGTTTGCTGTCGCGTACGTAATAGTCACCCATAAAGATCGCCATTAACTCGCCATCTTTGTCGTAGACTTCCCATGTACGCACTTCATCATTGTACTTGGGTAGATCGGTACGCTCTTTCACTGTAATGCCGAATAAGCGATTGGCGGTATAGAATACGCCCTTAAGGGTATTTTCTAGTGAGAAGTAAGGGCGTGTTTGTTGCTCATTAAAGCTGTACTTAGCGACACGGATCTTGTCCGAGTAGTACCACCAATCCCAGCCTGCAAGCTTAAAATTACCGCCTTCAGAATCAATTAACGCTTGCATGTCGGCAACTTCAGCTTCAGCTTGTGCTAACGCAGCAGGCCATACTTTGTTCAGCAAGCCGTACACGTTTTCAGGCGTTTGTGCTGTGCGCTCTTCAAGTACAAAATGAGCGTGAGTTTTGTAACCCATTAGCTGTGCACGTTCTGCACGCAATGCCGCCATTTTTGCAAGGATCTTTTTATTATCGTGTGCGTTATTGTTGTTACCGCGCTCTACATAACCATTATAGATTTTCTCGCGCAGTTCGCGGTTATCGGCATAAGTTAAAAATGGTGTGATTGAAGGACGTGAAGTAGTAAACACCCATTTACCTTCATGGCCACGTTTTGTCGCCGTTTGCGCTGCAACGCTTATCACATCTTCTGGTAAACCTGCTAAATCGGCTTTAGTGTCGATAATAAGTTCGAATGCATTGGTTTCAGCCAGCAGGTTGTCACCAAACTCTAAGCTTAGTTTACCGATTTGCTCGTTGAGTGCGCGCAGTTTGGTTTTGTCGGCATCGCTTAAGTTAGCGCCGCCACGAGTGAAAGATTTATAGGTATCTTGTAATAATTTTGCTTGAGCAACATTTAAGTTAAGTGAATCACGTTGGTCGTAGACGGCTTTAACTTTTTGAAACAGTGCGTCGTTTAGCAATACGTC
Organism: Shewanella sp. 10N.286.45.A1; assembly: GCF_041470405.1. Taxonomy (NCBI): domain Bacteria; kingdom Pseudomonadati; phylum Pseudomonadota; class Gammaproteobacteria; order Alteromonadales; family Shewanellaceae; genus Shewanella; species Shewanella sp. 10N.286.45.A1. The sequence continues at coordinate 17,425 of NZ_JBFRMK010000200.1, read as the reverse complement.
ATCACCAGCGGCAGAAAGCATAGGTGACACTTCTTTCGAGATAGCTTGAAGCTGCTCGTTGGTGTCTGCACCTGTTAAGTTATAGAAAACGCTGGCAACTTTACTGGTTAGCTCACCTGAAAACTCCATCGCTTCGATGGTGTTTGCAAAGGTCGGCGCGTCAGGGTTATCAATTATCGCCTGAATCTCAGCTTTATGCTGTGCGATACCTGCTTTAAAAGCGGGCAGGTAGTGTTCAGGTTTAATTTTTGAAAAATCAGGGATCCCGAAATAGGTGTCATAAGGCTTAAAGAATGGGTTACTCGCATTGTTTTCAATGATTTGCTGAGCAACAACATTTGGCGCCGTTTGGTTATCAGTAGAGTTAGTTGCGCTGCTACATGCGCCAAGAGAAAGTGTGATTGCAATAGCTGCAACCAATGGTTTGAGGGTTAATCCCTTCATATTTTAAATCCCCGAATTTTTGCTTGTTTTAATTATCGCCAATATCTTTGCATTGACGTTAACATCATTAAATATCACGGTTATAGGTATTAAATCTATTAAAAATGCGTATTGTTTGTAACAAATGTTTTGAGTGGCTATTTTTTATAACTTTACCTATAAAAGTTGTGGCAAACTGAGTTGGTTTTCAACCGATAATAATAAAATGGACATCCATGAAACGTTTAACTTTACTGTTTATCACTCTACTTTCTCTTCCTTGTATTGCGATTGAATCTCAATCAGACAAAATTGCTAATTACGCTGTTGCCCAATATGGCGACGATATGGTTGCTAGCCTCGCAACCTTAGTACAGTTCAATACGGTAGCGGTTAATGGACTGACACCGGATACTAATCCAGAGTTTGTTGGATTTAAACGTGAACTGAAAAGCTTAAGTGAGCAACTAGGTTTAGATTACGTTGATCACGGCTATGTGATTTTGATAGGACTTGGCCAACAAGATGACAAACTTGGAGTGATCACTCATGGTGATGTGCAACCTGCTAACCCAGCATTGTGGCAACAAAGCCCATATTTATTGGATATGGCATCCGAACCCGGAAAACTTATTGGCCGCGGCACCGAAGATGATAAAGGACCAATCGTGACTGCGATGTATGCGATGAAGTCTATTAAAGACAAGCAGATAAAACTTAATAAACGAATAGAGTTGATGGTTTACATGGCGGAGGAGTCCGACTGGGAGCCGCTTAAAGAGTTTTTGAAGACATTCACTCCCGCTAACATCAACATCACTATCGATGCTGAATACCCCGTTGTGACCGCCGAGAAGGGCTGGAGCAAAATCGAATTTGTGATCCCAAGTGTTGATGTGGAAGCTGCAAATAAGGGGACTGCCACTCTTGAGCGCTTCTCTGGTGGCTACTTTGGTAGCCAAGTACCTCAACAAGCTCAGGCAGAGATTAGTTTTGCAGCCGAGGGCTTAATTCAGCAGTTAAAGGTTGCAGCTAAAGCTCAATCAGCAATGACATATCGTTTTGAGCAAAACGGTTCGACAGTCGTTATTTTTGCCGATGGTAAAGCCGCCCATTCTTCAACACCTGAAGATGGTGTCAATGCAGTTACTCATCTGGCGCAGCTGCTCGCTATCCATCAGTGGCCTAAAAACACTGCATCACTTACACAGCAATTTATCCATGAAATGGTTGGCATGGGAATTTATGCAGAGCAGTTTGGTGATATTGCATATAAAGATGATTTTATGGGGCCGATGAGTTTAGCGCCTACCATCGTGAAAACAGGTAAGCAGGGCACACAAGTAATGATTAATCTGCGTCGGCCGATAGGCAAGACGCCAGAGCGACTCGACCGCCAGACTCATGAAGCACTGGAGCGTTGGCAGCAAAAACATCAAGTTAAGTTAGCAAAGGTAGAAACCTATTGGGGAAAGCCTATGGTGATGCAAGATGCGCCACATCTTAATACACTGCTCGATGTCTATTCTCATTTTACCGGGGTGAAAGATCCGCAACCGGTTGCTATTGGCGGTTCAACCAACAGTAAATTGTTCCCTAACGCATTGAGCTTTGGTCCTGCTATGCCAGGCGTTGAGTATACAGGTCACACTGAAAATGAATTTATTACCTATGAGCAGTTTATGCTTAACCTGAAAATGTACAGTGCGGCTTTTGTTGAGTTAGCTAAGTAATAGGCACGCTAGTAAGCAAAAGAGGGCTTAGGTTAGTGATTAAAGATAGATTACTGCTAGCGGTAGTAAAACTATTTTACAGTTCTACTTAAAGCCTGCAGGGGAGTTAGGTATAATCCCCGCTCTTTATCGTTAACTGAGCTGTATATGATATATTCAACACTGATTATATCAACAGCTAGTAATAGCTATATACGTAAGTGCTTACGAGAGCGCTTTCGTGTTGAGCCTGAATTTGAGTTTGGTAAGTAATAGATGACAGAACAGACCATAGAAGCAACTTCGCTGAGCATACTTGCTCTAGATACATGTACGGAGTCTTGCTCTGCTGCGTTAACCCATAATCGTCAAGTGTATAGCGAGCAAGCAGATGCACCACGTGAGCACAGCCAAAGGTTATTGCCGATGGTTAAGTCAGTGTTATCTCAAGCTGATATCAAGTTGAGTGATGTTGACTTAATCGCCTATGGTCGAGGCCCTGGCAGTTTTACCGGGATCAGGATCTGTACCAGTATCACCCAAGGTTTAGCGTTGGGACAATCACTGCCTGTCATTGGGATCTCAACCCTTGCTACCATGGCACAAGCTGCCATTGAAGCCGGAGCCGAACAGGTTTTAGCTGCTATTGATGCACGTATGGGTGAAGTTTATTGGGGGCAATTTGTTGCTGTTGATGGCATTGCCACTTTAGTGAACGAAGAGGTTGTTAGTGCACCAGAATCGATAGTGTTAAGCTTGGATGAAACGCAAACGATTACTGCCTGCGGTACTGGTTTTGATGCCTATCCACAAATACTGGAAATGGCTGGTGGCCTTACGGTATGTGAGCTTGCTAAATTCCCAGATGCTAAATATATGGCGATATTAGCGCAACAAGGATATCTAAACGGCTTGAGCACCAGTGTTGATGAGCTCAAGCCTGTCTATTTGCGTGATACCGTAACCTGGAAAAAGTTACCAGGAAAAGAATGATCTGAATTCATGCTGATGACTCATGAGGCAGTGATTTAATAAGTTAAGGACGATTGGATGCAAATTAATTCAAGTCAACTTACCGCTTCTAAAGTTGAAGTCAATAAGTCGATAGGAACTAATCAGCCTAGTGCTGTGTTGGTTGATGCTGCCGATCCAGTGCGGCCTATCCAAGCACAGCAGTCCTACCAATTTAACGAGTATAACGAAGATGAAGCTGCGCTAAAATCTCGACTGGGTGCTCATATAGAATATGAGAATGATACCCGTGGCCATCGGGGGGCTGTCGCTGAGTATCTTACTAATCAGCATGCCGCCAAACGCGAAGAGATCCAACAGATGGTAGGCATCGATACCTATGCCTAGTAATTTTGAGCACACACTCGCTAGCGGTGCTAATCAATCTAAAGCACCAACTTCATCTGGTACCCCTAGTAGAGGCCGATTCTTTCTCGAATTATTAGTGGCTTTTCTAGTCACAAAACTACCGTTTGTGAGTGTGCCGTTTAAATGGCTCGAGAGCTACTTTCATGAGTTATCACATGGTTTAGCGACACTTTTCACCGGTGGAGCCGTTAGTCATATTCAGCTGTTTCCTAATGGTGCAGGGCTTTGCTTTAGCCAAGGTGGCTGGTCGTTAGCCATTGGCTTTGCGGGTTATTTTGGTGCAGCGTTATGGGGCTATCTGATTTTTACATTTGCCACCTGGCCTAAGGGGATCCGTTTTAGCTTCGGCCTGTTAGGCGCGGGCGTTATCTTAACGACTTTACTATGGGCGAGAGATCTACTGACGATTTCGATTCTAGTGTCGCTCGCACTGCTATTTTTAATGCCGTTAAAACTCAATCTTAATCGATACTTAGCTACCAGTTTACGCATTATGGGCTTAATGGTTATTTTAAATGCATTGGCGAGTCCTACCGTATTATTTGGCCTTGAAGGGCAGGGTGATGCCAATATGCTTGCCCAGCAGAGTTGGATCCCCGCTTGGGCCTGGGTACTCGTTTGGCTTGCTACGAGTGCGTTTATGCTATTTCTATGTTGGCGTCGAGTGGACCGCCAAGCAGAAAAACGCCAGCTTAAATAATATAACAAAGTGTAAATCTCTGTTTCTTAGGCTTGGATTTTAACCTATTGACTGTTAGGTTGATGCCAGCCTTTATATGGAGATATCGAATGAAAATGAATACCCTCGCAGCCAGCATTATTCTTACAAGCGCATTTGGCTTATCAACACTAAGTGCTACAGCAAATGCACATGTTCACGGCAATGCCGCGCTAGATGCCGCTGTAACGAGTGACTTTCGCCAAAGCAAAAATTCAGCCCGTGATACCTACCGCCACCCCAAAGAGACCATTGAGTTTTTTGGCGTAGAGCCTTCAGATACGGTTATTGAGTTATGGCCTGGTGGAGGCTGGTATGCAGAAATACTGGCGCCTTATCTTGCAGAGAAAGGCCATTATATTGGTGGAAATTTTAATGCCAATCCCGAAGATGAAAAGCAGCGCAATGGCTACCGAGCCAAGGCGGGCAAAAAGTTTGAAAAGTGGATCGTAGACAATCAAGCTAAACTGGGTAACGCCTCTACGGTCACTTTTGACCCGCCTAGCTTTTACGCTATGGGCAAGGATAACAGTGCTGACGTCGTCTTGACCTTCAGAAACCTACATAACTGGGCAATGAAAGGGTATTTAGAGCCTGTATTTGATTCAGCTTATAAAGTGCTTAAATCTGGTGGTACATTTGGTATCGTTGAGCATCGTGCTAATCCGGGTATGGACGCTAAGACAGGTTATATGGATCAAGCACAGATGATAAAGTTAGCGGAAAAAGTTGGCTTTACCTTTGTTGAAAGCTCAGAGATTAATGCTAATGCCAAAGATACTAAAGATTACCCTAAGGGTGTTTGGACCTTGCCACCACGTTTAGCGCTTGATGATCAAGACAAAGAAAAGTATCTCGCAATTGGTGAAAGCGATAGAATGACGCTGAAATTCATCAAAAAATAATAGGCGATATGGACAAGTCCTGTGAGCAAGCGAAAGAGATAACGATTCAATTACCCCATATCAAATTAGCTGCAAAGTTGTGGGGTTCGCAGGACAAACCATTAATATTGGCGTTGCATGGTTGGTTAGACAACGCCAATAGTTTTCTTCCTTTAAGTCAGTGTTTAACTGACTATCAAATCATGGCTATCGATTGGCCCGGTCATGGCCTATCTGAGCATCGCCCTGGTAAATATCCGCTGCATTGGATTGATTACCTCTATGATTTAGATGCGCTGTTAACAGCGCTGCCTGCGCATCAACAACCTACAGCCATATTAGGACACTCCTTAGGTGGCATCATTGCATCTGCTTACACGGCTGCATTCCCAGAAAAAGTAGCAAGCTTAGTGTTAGTCGAAGCATTGTCGCCCCTCTATGAAAAAGAGAGTAAAGTAAGGCAGCGTCTAAACAATAGCTTTAAATCCCACCGACGTTATCTGCAAGTTGAGGCTAAAAACAGCAATGTTTATCGGGACATTTCCGTCGCTGTCAATGCTCGTCATAAACTTACTGCGTTAGATGTGGCATGGTGCGAAATTCTAACTCAACGCAATATGAAAAAGCTTGATTCTGGAGTAAGCTGGCGCAGTGATCCCCGCTTAAAATTAGATTCCCCATTGAGACTCGCTTATTCCCAAGTTGATGCGTTAATGCAGGCACATGAAGTCGATACATTGTTGATTCTGGGTAACCAAGGATTCTCTCAACTAAGCAGTGCCATTCCAACTGCGAAACGTTGGTTCAATCAGCTTGAAGTCGAGGAAATTGAGGGAGATCATCATCTTCACATGGGCAGTGCGAAAGCGGTTTCATTTGCCATTGATAGATTCCTTAAAGCCAAAGGCTGAAAAAGGGGCTAGGTTTTTCGTTACATATATGTGATGATAATCAAAATTTAAACGCTTGTATGATTTATTAGCGTTTCTTATAAATATAAAGATTTGACAGTGTTTAGCTTGTTTATTGGCAAGCTGCAAACGACCGTTGAGGTATTGTTTCCCTTAGGTGGAAATATTAGGAGATTTTTGTGGATCAACTTTGGATTAATAACCTGCCAGACGATGTGCCTTCTGAAATAAATGTAGAGCAATATGCTTCGTTAGTGGATCTATTTGAAACATCGGTTTCTAAATATGCTGATCAGCCTGCATTTGTGAATATGGGGGCAACGTTAACTTATCGTAAATTAGAAGAGCGAAGCCGCGCATTTGCTGCATACTTGCAAAATGAGTTGAAGCTGAATAAAGGTGATCGTGTTGCCATTATGATGCCAAATTTATTGCAATATCCAATTGCTCTGTTTGGCATATTACGCGCAGGCATGGTTGTGGTTAACGTTAATCCGCTATACACACCTAGAGAGCTTAAGCACCAATTGACCGACTCTGGTGCCAAAGCGATTGTGGTAGTGTCTAATTTTGCTCACACATTAGATAAAGTCGTTGCAGAGACCCCTGTTGAAAGCGTTATTTTAACCGGCTTAGGCGATCTGTTGAGCGCGCCTAAACGTACCGTGGTTAATTTTGTCGTAAAGTATATTAAGAAGATGGTGCCTAAATACCATCTTCCGCAAGCTATTTCGATGCGAAAAGCGTTATCGAAAGGGCGACGTATGCAATATGTTAAACCTGTCGTTAAAAAAGATGATTTAGCTTTCTTGCAGTACACCGGTGGTACAACAGGCGTGTCGAAAGGTGCCATGCTGAGTCACGGCAACGTGGTCAGTAACTTACTGCAAGCTGACGCGGCATACGGTTCGTTACTGGTTAACGGTAAAGAGTTCGTTGTCACTGCACTGCCGCTTTATCATATTTTCGCGTTAACAGTTAACTGCTTGTTGTTCATACACAAAGGTGCGAATAACCTGTTAATTACTAACCCAAGGGATCTACCTGCTTTTATAAGCGAGCTAGATAAACACCCTTTCACAGCACTAACGGGGGTCAACACTCTGTTTAATGCACTGGTTAACTCTGAAGAGTTTACTAAGCTAGATTTCACCGATCTTAAATTGTCTATTGGTGGCGGTATGGCAGTGCAACGTGCAGTAGCCGATAAATGGCAAGGGATCACTAAAACCCGTCTGTTAGAAGGTTATGGTCTTACTGAAGCATCACCATTGGTCACTTGCTGCCCTTATAACTTAGAGGGTTACAATGGCTCTATTGGTTTCCCCGTTTCTAACACTGATATTCAAGTCAGAGATGAAGAGGGTAAGGTTCTTGCTCAAGGAGAGACCGGTGAGTTGTTTGCTAAAGGACCACAGGTCATGGTCGGTTACTGGAATCGACCAGAAGAGACGGCAAATGTTATCGATGAAACTGGCTACCTCGCGACGGGTGACATCGGTTATATGGATGAGAAAGGTTTCTTCTTTATTGTCGACCGTAAAAAGGACATGATTTTAGTTTCTGGTTTTAATGTATTCCCGAACGAAGTCGAAGAGGTTGTCGCTTTGCATCCAAAAGTCATTGAAGTGGCGGCCGTTGGCGTACCTCATGAGGTTTCGGGTGAGCTTGTAAAAGTATTTGTGGTCGCAAATGATAAATCTTTAACCAAAGAGGATATTATCAAGCACTGCCGTGAACATTTGACGGGATATAAAATCCCTAAGCTGGTAGAATTTAGAGACGAACTGCCTAAAACGAACGTAGGTAAAATTCTACGTCGTGAATTGAGAGATGAAGCTAAGAGCGATTAACTGCGATTAGTTCTTTCATAAAAGAGTGGTAGTTGCCACTTTTTATAGACTAAAGCCGGCGTAAGCCGGCTTTTGCATTATTTGGTCGAGTTAAGCTTATTTCAGGATTTTGGAGAAGACTTTGTTAGCGTTTCAATATATTGACGATGATACCAGTTTAGCGGCGCTAGTAGCGCAATACCGTGAAGCCAAATTACTGGTGATTGACACTGAATTTGTCAGAACTCGTACTTATTACGCTCGCCTAGGGCTTATTCAAGCTTACGACGGCAAAACCCTCGCCCTGATCGATCCGCTAGCAGTGAGCAATCTCGACCTGTTTTGGGCTTTATTGACCGATGACAATATCATTAAGCTACTCCACTCTTGCAGCGAAGATTTAGAAGTTTTTGCAAAGAATGGAGCTTGCCAACCCAATAAACTGTTTGATAGCCAAATTGCTGCTGGCCTTTGTGGTATGGGTTACGGGCTAGGTTATGCAAAGTTAGTTGAGCAAACACTGGATATAACGCTTGATAAGGGCGAGTCTCGTACCGATTGGTTGAAACGACCATTGAGCGAAGCACAGTTAAATTATGCCGCAAACGATGTTTACTATCTGTACGAGCTATATCCACAACTGGTTGAGAAACTAGAATCGCAGGGAAGGTTAGATTGGGTCTATGAAGATGGTGAGCGTATGACCCAAGGTCGTCTAGATGCCCCCGATCCTGAAGTTGCATACCTTAAAGTCAAAAATGCATTCCAGCTGTTGCCACGACAGTTAGCAGTGCTAAAAGCGTTAGCGGATTGGCGCCTTAAACGTGCACTGATTAAAGATTTAGCGCTTGGGTTTGTCGTCAAAGATCACGCTTTGATTGCACTGGCTAAAAAGATGCCTAAGAACAGTAACGATCTGTATAAATTGACCGAACTTACCGAGCAAGAGAAACGCATTCATGGTAAAGAACTGGTTAAAATTATCGCCAATGTTAGTTTTGAAGAACTACCCAAACCATTGGATGTACTTGCATTAAAAACAGGCTACAAAGCGGCTTTCAAAAGCATTAAGCAGTGTATTGTCGAGCAAGCAGAAGTGCAGAACGTACCGATAGAGCTACTTGGTTCAAAGAAGTTGATCCATGAATACTTACAATGGGTATGGGATGGTAAAACAACAGAGAAACCGTTAATACTCAGTGGTTGGCGTGAAGCTATTGTCAGTGATGCGCTTAATGACCTTAAGCTATAACGGTTAAGGGTTATTAGTGGTCGATTGAATAAAAAACACCCGCGAAAAGCGGGTGTTTTTACTTGAATAGTAACTTAACCAGTAACTTAAAGTTAGCTCTGCTCAGGCAAAGTCACATTAAGCTCAAGTACTGATAGGTTGTCGTCATTCTGATCAAGTTGCACAGACACTTGGTCTGCGCCCACTTTTACATATTTACGAATGACCTCAATGATCTCCTGCTTCATCTGCGGAAAATAATCGGGGGCATCTCTTTCGCCACGTTGATGAGCAACAATGATCTGCAAACGTTCTTTGGCTGTTGCAGCAGTACTCGGTTTCTTCTTCGTTTTAAAATAATCAAGTAATGACATAATTAGCTACCAAAAATTCGTTTTAAGAAACCTTTCTTCTCTTCCGTAAGGAACCGGAAAGGCAGTTCTGCACCTAGTAAGCGCTCGACAGCATCGCTATAAGCCATCCCTGCGTCGCTCTCATTATCAATAATAACAGGTACGCCAGAGTTTGACGCTTTAAGTACTGCTTGTGACTCAGGAATAACGCCCAAAAGCGGTATCGCAAGGATCTCTTCTACATCTTCTACGCTAAGCATTTCACCCGTTGTTACGCGTGCAGGCGAGTAACGAGTCAGTAATAGAAATTCTTTAACTGGCTCAAGGCCTTCTTCAGCGCGCTTAGATTTGCTTTGTAGCATACCTAAAATACGGTCTGAATCTCGGACAGAGCTCACTTCTGGGTTAGTTGTCACAATGGCCACATCAGCAAAGTAGAGCGCCATCATTGCGCCTGTTTCAATCCCCGCTGGTGAATCACAAATAATGTACTCGAAATCCTTTGCCAAGTTATCCAGTACTGTTCCAACCCCTTTTTTGGTTAAGGCATCTTTATCGCGAGTTTGGGAGGCTGGTAGAACAAACAACTTAGGGCATCGTTTGTCTTTAATCAGTGCTTGGTTTAGATTTGCTTCACCATTAATGACATTGACAAAATCATAAACGACTCGTCGCTCACAACCCATAATTAAATCGAGATTACGTAGGCCGATATCGAAATCAATCACTACGGTTTTATGGCCTTTTAATGCTAGGCCAGTTGCAATAGCTGCACTTGAGGTTGTTTTCCCCACACCGCCTTTTCCAGACGTGACAACAATAATTTGCGCCATTTATTATTCCTTTTTATTTGCGCTCTTACAGAGGCAATGATTCAACCGTAAGCGAGTCGCCCTCTAGGCGAATACAACCACTCTGTGCGGCTTCGTTTTGCTGAAGATGTTCAGTTAACCAGTATTGACCAGCAATCGATACCAGTTCTGCTTCAATTTTTTGTGCCACTATCACAGCGTTTCTATCACCGGCTGCGCCAGCCATAGCTTTGCCGCGCAATGCACCATAGACATGGATACTGCCATCAGCGATAACTTCGGCGCCATTACCGACTGCGCCTATGACGATAAGATCGCCGTTTTTCGCATAAATTTGCTGACCAGAACGGACGTTCTGTTTGACGATTTTAGTGGTCTTTGGCATTTGAGGTTGGTTAGTCGCCGCTTTTCCCGATTTAACAATGGCTAATCCAATTGATTTAGCCATTTCATTAATAACAGGCAATGCGCTGGTGATACCAACAACAATAAGTTGGCGACTGGTTAAAATCTCTTTTAAACCTAAAAGGTCGAAGTCACTGGCTTTAATCGCACTTAAATTAACCACTAAAGGCGCACCAAGAAAAAACTGAGGTGCAATCGCAAGTTTACTGTCTAATTCCGTTGCTATAACCGCCATATCTTGGCTATTAATATGCAGCACAGAAAGCGTAAAAGAGGAGCCTTTTAATTCGAGGCTGGGTGTTTGCATTCCTGTATGACTCTCTAGAAAAATTCAGCGTAACGCTGATATCCATTAAATTACCGCCAAACCCAGCATTTTCGGGCAGAACGGGTATATTCCTAACAGTCCATGTTATAGTGTGCCGCATAAGCTGGCAAGTTGAATAGTCTGGAAATTGAGTCGTATATGATCTGTGCTGTGTATAAAAGTTTAAGAAAAGCGGATAGCTATCTTTTTGTTGAAAAACGTAATGAATTTGAACGAGTTCCTGAGGCATTGATGGCAATGTTTGGTGAGCCGCAATTGGTGATGATGTTGCCAATTGATAAGCGTGACCACCTCGGTTTTGCCGACATCAAAAAAGTTAAAGCTGAACTGAATGATAAAGGATTTTATTTACAGTTACCGCCACCTGTGGTTAATTTGTTAGAACAACATAAGAAAGACATTGGTTTTAACCCCGAATAACAGTATTTAATTTTGGGGTAAGGGAATATTTATGCTACTGAGTAAGCAAGCTTTGACATTAACCTGTGGGTTAGTGCTCTCTTTTAACGCGATAGCAAGTGAAACAACGAGTGCAAACAAAGGTAGTTTTAGCGAATACGTCGCTCAACTGAAACTTGAAGCTGCAGAGCAAGGCGTCACAGAGCAGACCATCAATGATGTTTTTCCCAAAATAAAGATGTTTAAAAAGGCTGTTGCGTCAGACAAAGCACAGCCTGAAACAAAATTGACTCTTGAAACTTACCTACCAAGGGTAGTGCCTGACTGGAAAGTTGAGAAAGCGCGCAACCTATATAAGACTCATCAAGTAGAACTTGAGAGGATCGGTAAGTTATACGGGGTGCAGCCGCGTTTTATTGTTGCTTTATGGGGCGTAGAGTCCAATTTTGGCAAGTTAACGGGCAGTTACCCAGTATTATCAGTCACGGCTTCATTAGCTTATGAAGGACGTCGTGAAGCCTTCTTTAAGAAAGAGTTTTTTGCAGCGTTGAAAATAGCTGAAGAGCAGCAATTTACCTTTGAACAGATGAAAGGTTCATGGGCTGGAGCGATGGGGCAAACTCAGTTTATGCCAACTTCATTCCTCGCTTATGCTCAGGATGGTGATGGCGATGGTAAAAAAGACATTTGGAATAATACTAGCGATGCGTTTGCATCAGCGGCTTACTACCTACAGCAAGCGGGTTGGAAAGAATCTGAAACTTGGGGCCGGCAGGTTAAAACTCCCAATGATTTTGACGCTAAGCTCGCCGACTTAGGCGTTAAAAAGAGCTTTGCACAATGGCAAACTCTAGGCGTAAGGCGATTTGACGGCAGTGACCTGCCAAATCGAGATGATATGATGATCTCTATGGTGATGCCTGATGGCGAACAAGGTCGTAAGTATTTAGTGTACGATAACTACCGCGGATTACTGCGCTGGAATAAGTCGAACTACTTCGCTATTTCAGTTACTTATCTATCAGAAAGAATTAAATACCCGCCGATCGGCTAAACTTAATGTTGCAGTGTAAAGTGTCATCAGTAGCGGCTAATTAGCCGCTATTTTTATGTTTAGCCTGCAATACTGTTTTGTCACACTCTTCTTTTCTGCCATTACCAACTGTGATTCTCACAACCATTGCAAATGAACATAGGTGCAACGGGAGCATTGGCTGGTGTACAATAGCGCTTCTTTTGAATTGAACCGAGTTGTAAGTTTTAGCATGGCATTTTGGAATGAAAAAACATTAGCAGAGATGAACACTACTGAGTGGGAGTCCTTGTGTGATGGATGTGGTAAGTGTTGTCTCAATAAGTTGATTGACGATGAAACTGAACAGCTTTACTACACCAATGCAGCCTGTTTGTTATTAGATGCTAAGCAGGGTCATTGCAAGAGTTATGAGCAACGCTTTAGTTCAGTGCCGACTTGCACTAAGGTGACCATGGATAACTTAGCAATGCTAACTTGGTTACCGGATAGCTGTTCATACAGAAGGTTAAATGAAGGACGAGGGCTACCTAGTTGGCATCCTCTTAAGACGGGCTCTAAAGAGGCAATGATTGAAGCTGGAATGTCAGTAGCGGGTAAGGTCACTTGTGAAACAAAAATTCGCGACATCGAAGATCACATCGTTATCTGGCCAATGAAAGACGTTGAGTGATAGCAAGCGAATAAAAAATGCCGACAAGATTAACTTGTCGGCATTTTTTATTTTACTTCAGTAACGATAAAGTACTAAAGAGGGTATTAAGCTCTTACTTTAGTCATATCAACATAAAGTTTAAGTGTTTGCCCAGGCTGAATATATTTACTTTTTTCTAGCGAGTTCCAACGAACAAGATCACTGACCTTAACGTTGAATTTACTGGCTATTCTGGCGAGAGAGTCACCGCTGCGTACCTTATAGTTAACGGTACGCATCACTTCCTTTAATCCCTGATTACTAGCGGTACTGTTGCCAGTCCAAATGACTAACTTTTGCCCGATCTGCAATGGATCTTTAGGTGCCATACTATTCCAGCTTGCAAGCTGAGAGGTTTTGACTTTGTGCTGCTTCGCAATTTTCCAAAACGAGTCACCAGACTTAACGGTGTAGTTCAGTTTTTGTTGACCGCGAGTCTTATTCTGCTTACGGTTTTTACGTTGGTCGGCTGAAAGTAGGTACTCATCTAAATTTTTCGCGGCAACGGGAATAAGTAGGAACTTACCGGCAACAATAGTATTACCATTAATATCATTGACTGACTTTAACGCTGATACGGTTGTACGATAGCGTTTAGCGATAAGCCCTAAGCTGTCGCCAGATTTTATCTTATAACGTTCCCAATTAAGTCTTTCATTGGTTTTGGTGTCGTTAAGCGCTATTTTGAACGCTGACGCTTTCTCAACCGGTAACACTAAATTATGTGGTCCATCAGGTGCAGTCGCCCAGCGGTTAAAGCCTGGGTTAAGTTTATGCAGTTCTGATGTGGTCATTCCGGCAATGTCAGCGGCTAAAGCTAGATCAATTTGACTGCCAATCTCTACCACTTCAATCTGTGGTTCATTGCTAATCGGCGTTAATGTAATGCCGTATTTATCGGCATTTTTGATCACATCTGCTAGCGCCAAAAGTTGTGGTACATAGCGCTCGGTTTCACGGGGTAGGTTTAAGTGCCAAAAGTCAGTTGGTATGCCTTTACGCTTGTTACGCTTAGCAGCATTAATGACACGGCCTTCACCGGTATTGTAAGCTGCAATCGCATATAACCAGTTATCGCCGGTTTTGTCGTACAAATACTCAAGCATATCAAGTGCAGCAACGGTTGCAGCTGGTACATCTCTGCGACCGTCATACCACCAGTTCATCTGCAGGCCAAAGTGACGTGCCATTGGTGAGGTAAATTGCCATAAACCTGATGCTGCGCCGTGTGAATAGGCAAATGGGTCAAATGCGCTTTCTACAATCGGTAATAATGCCAGCTCTATTGGCAAGTTACGTTTCTCTAACTCTTCAACGATTAAGTACATAAAAGGCGTAGCACGCTCTGATACACGTATTAGGTGTTGCGGGTGCTTGATATACCAATCGCGGTACTGTCTAACCAATTTTTCATCTGGAATATCCATCTTAAGCTCTAGACGAATACGCTCCCAAATATCGGTCACCTCGACAACTTCGGCGACTTCGGGCTTAACAGGTTCTGGGGTGACTTTCTCTGCGACGACAGGTGTAACAGTTGGTCCTTCAGGAGTCGTTTGGTTGCTTAAGTTTTGGCAACCTGTCAGCAGGGCAATCCCCCCTGCGACAAATAAAATGGGTACGCGCATCTAAAATGTGTGTCCTTTATTTAGGCCCAAAAAAACCAGACTCTATCTGGCTTAGCGGCACTGGATTAGCGAGACATTGTAGAGTATTTTTTAAAAGTTGTCTTTCCATTGACGCAGAAGTGCAAAGCAATTCACGTCACTTTTTATAGGTTGTTGGAATTGCTCAACTAAAGATTGTTGAATTTCGGTGCTATGGCAACGTAAAAAAGGGTTTATCGCTTTTTCTTGGGCTATAGTCGATGGCAAAGTCGGTGTATTACTCGCTCTTAGTTGCTGTGAATGGTGAGTGTATTGTTGAAGTTGTAGGTTGCTAGGGTCAACTCGATTCGCAAAGCGAAGATTCGCCAACGTGTACTCATGGGTACAATAGACTTTTTTATCATCTCCAACCTGCGTCAGTCGTGTTAACGATGTCAGCATTTGCTGTGGCGTTCCTTCAAACAAACGGCCACAACCCGCGCTGAAAAGCGTATCGCCGCAAAAAAGTGCATCTTCTATTACATAGGCAATATGGCCCAGTGTGTGTCCAGGCACTTCAATCACTTCTGCTTTAAGGTCAATACCTTGTAGTGTTAAGCTTGTACAAGCTGGTAGCGGGTTATTAACCCCTTCAATATTTTCCAGTGAAGGTCCATAAACTGGGGTATTACTGCCATAATAGCTTAGGAGCTTGGCGATACCACCTGTGTGGTCATGATGGTGATGAGTGATAAGCACTCCAAGAAGCGGGATCTGTTTATCGCTCAAGAACTGAATCACCACATCGGCATCACCGGGATCGACAACATAGGCACCACTAATATTTGAGGTTTGAATAGCCCATATATAGTTATCATCAAAGGCAGGTAATGGTGTGACAGTTAACATAATCAGTCCTAATAATTTGAGCGCTAAAACAAGTTTACTTAGAATAGCTATTGTTTGTACATGGCTTTCGTTATTAAAGTAGAACATCAGCAACTTAGGAGGTGGCATTGACTCATTCAGGCGTTCCGCTAAAACCCTATCATTGGTCAGAATTACCAAATGGTCAGGTGATCCGTGAAAGTATTGAAGAAGCAATGTTTTCGTGGTGGCCGAGAGTATTCGGTTATTACATGCTAAGCCTTGGGCCATTGAGCGCCAAGATTGATAAAACAGGCGTTGGGGTCAGTTGTCACTACTCTTTGTTCGATGAGCCTGAAGCAGACATATTAGCTGACTACAGTCAGTTGCCGATCCAAAATGCCAGTGTCGATGTGGTGGTAATGAATTTTTTATTGGAGTTTGAAACCGATCCCTATCGTTTGTTGCGCGAAGTCGACCGGGTGTTGATTTCTGGTGGTCACCTTATTATTGCTGGCTTTAACCCGTTAAGTCCGATGTTTATCGGTAAAATGCTGCCCAAATACCAGCAGGAGATCCCTTGGAATGGTCGCTTCTTTATGCCGTCGCGAGTTAAAGATTGGTTAGGCCTTTTGGGTTACCAAGTGGTAGCGGACGAGCGTTTGTTACACCATCATCTGCTAAAAGAACTTAAAACAGACAGCATTTGGTCACACGCGTTGAAATCGTGGTTACCCAGTAGTGGTAGTGTTTATGTGTTGGTGGCCAGAAAGCTTGAAACACCACTGACTCCAGTTAGATCCAAGCGCAAAGTTAAACAACCAAATTGGTCAACGGCGCCAACAGCAGGGCGTACTGGACATACTTCTCAATCTTCAAAATAATGGATTTATACAATTAATGCGTATCACTTTAAAACAACTCGCCATATTTGAAGCCGTCGCTCGCAGTGGCCAAGTGGCAAAAGCTGCTGAAATGGTTAACCTGTCATCTCCAGCAGCCTCGATGGCGCTATCTGAACTAGAGAAACAGCTTGATGCTCGGTTATTCGAGCGAATTGGCAACCGACTCCGATTGAACTCCCAAGGCAGTATGTTGTTACCATTGGCGACAGACGTATTGCAAAAAATTGATCAAATAGAACATGCATTTTCGCCAGCAGGAAGTGAGCTAGGTGGGGATCTAAATGTGAGTGCCAGCTCGACCATTGGTAACTATTTATTGGCAAAAAGTGCAGTGGCATTTTGTCAGCAGCATACCAATACACTGGTTAATGTTGATATTGATAACAGCCAAGCGGTCATCAACGCTGTGCTCGAATTTAGAAGTGAAATGGGCTTTATTGAAGGGCAATGCCTCGATAGTCGCATTGCTGTTGAAGCGTGGCATAAAGACAGTTTGCTTATTTTCTGTCATCCAGCACATCCGCTAGCGGGTAAGACGGTAACGCCAAATCAATTAGCAGATCAGCCTTGGGTGATGAGAGAAGAGGGCTCTGGCACGAGAGATTACTTTGTTAATGCCGCCAATATGCTTGATATGCAGCCGCAAGAAAAGTTTCGTTTCTCAACCCCTGACGCCATTAAGCAGGCCGTTAAACAGGGCGCTGGTTTAGGCGTATTGTCAGAGTTAACGCTTGAGAAAGAGATCAGTCGTAAAGAACTGGCAGTTATCAATGTCGAAGGGTTATTGCTTGAACGAAAGTTTTATCGAATCCATCATAAGAGTCGTAATTTTACTGCTATCGGCGCGGCGTTTATTGCTTTTTGCCAAGATTTTTTAAACACCGATAGCTAGGGGCTGTTGATCTTTCGAGCTTAGTTTTTGTTCGAATTCAATTATTTTAGTACAAGGCTT
>NZ_JBFRMK010000199.1:0-747 GCF_041470405.1 Shewanella sp. 10N.286.45.A1 | reverse complement strand
GGCTTCGTTCAACAAGCTGCTAAATCAAGATTCACCTAGGCTGTCATGTCATTTGCCGTGCAAATCGTCTCAGTACCAGGTTCACTTATCAATATGGCGTTAAGGGAGTACATGTCTAGGCTCATATTATTAATCATCATTTGTATGTCATTCTCTGTTAAAGCAGATAAAGAAGCACCTTCTAAACCATTTATTGCAACACAGGATACTGCGTTTGAATCATACTATTTCAAGATGATTCCAGAATATACCTATTATGAAAATGAAGCGTTAATAGTTGAAAAAGAAGCATGGGGGAAAGCTTACAGGTTAAATTATGATGGTTCAAATACTGAACTTTGGTCTGTATCTACTTGGTTAGGTTGGGAGACTGGCCTAGAGGTCATGAGCTTAAGGAAACAGATTTGGCTGTTGCTTTTTATGATGGCGGCCGCCTAATTAAATCATATTCAACAAAAGATTTAATTAAGAACAAAAACAGTATCGACCTCACTGTTTCGCACTATCGTTGGTTAGAGTCTCACGAATTTAACCTGTCAAGATCACGCTTCACTCTAACAACACTGGGGGGGACTACTTATAGGTTTAGTGTTTCAACTGGTGACATTGTTGAGTGAAGCTCCCCTAACAAGGCCAAACTCCACGTTTATTGATGCATTACCGTAAACCCGTTTACCATACTTTCTCTAATCAAACTCAACACTCCAAGCGCTTTAAATCTAACAAGCTTTTGTCCAAAAACGAGTT
>NZ_JBFRMK010000198.1:0-16274 GCF_041470405.1 Shewanella sp. 10N.286.45.A1 | reverse complement strand
TAACTGATCGGCATTAACCTTGAGGTAGCTTTTTTTATGCCCAATAAATATTATTTAGCTTTAGAGCCTGAATAAGCGAATGGGGCATCCACTTTCCAAACTCTGTAGCGTACTTGGCTGTTTTCTGGCAAATAAATAACTTTAGGTAAGCGACTGTCATAAGGTATTTTTAAACTGCCTTGAATAGGTAAAAACTGTTCAGTTAATGCTTTGTCAAAGCAGGCCATCATTGTGCTTGGACCTTCATTAATCGTATCTACCTGGTAATAGTTGTAGCCCCAGCCTTTCACAGAAAATTGCTTTAACTCACCAGTAAGACCATGTTTATTGCAATCAACCATTTTAGTTTGACCTATCTGGATCTCAAGCATGTAATCTGCTTCATTATCTAATGTGTCTAGGGTCAATATGTGTTGCACCTGTCCTTCTTTTGGAACTGGAAACATTTTAGAGGCTTCTTGTGAGACATAGTTCGTCGCTGAGTAGGCTTGAGCTTTAATGATAGGTTGTACCATCTCGTCAGGTTTTACTGGTGATGTGGCGCTAACAGAAAAAGTCGCTGCAGTGAGAAGAAGGCCTGATGCCAAGGTAAAAATACGTACTTTATTGTTAGAAAATGAGTTGAAAATCATATTGGCTCCAAAATATAAATGAATATGCTAACTTGCGATACTTCTACTAACGGCATTAAAACCAAAAGGGGTTAAATATTACTTAATTATTTATAGTTTATTTCCATTTTTTATAAAAACCAACTAAAACAAATCACTATGTGTTTGTTCCATTGCCCGTTTAATGTTTATAGCCTCAGAGAAAACTGGCTTTGTTCAGCAATAGGTTACAAAAGTAGACATTCATTTTTACGTTAGGTCTCATCTTTTTAAAATTTTTGTTGTCGTTACACTCATATTACTGAAATAATAGTTTGATAATCAAAGTATCTAATTTTGGAGATAGTTGATATTCAAGCTAAATCTGCAACATACCTGTCAAAGGTTCATTATGCATAACAGCATAATAATGATGTCAGCATAAGCGTGAAGCAGATAAAAGTTGCATACCAATATAGTCGCCATCGATAGAGCAAAATTTAACTATAGAATATTAAATAATAAGGCAACAAACGTTGCATAAAGGGTTGGGGATTATGGGAAACGCTGAACAATTACGCCAACAATGGACGCATAAGCATGAATTTGCTGCGCACAATAGTAGCGGAGAGCGCAATACTGCCATTGTATTGCTATTAACTGTTGTCACTATGTTTGCAGAGATTATTGCTGGAACGATATACGGCTCTATGGCACTGCTAGCAGACGGTTGGCACATGGGGACTCATGCAGCAGCCTTCCTAATCACCTTATTTGCATATCGCTATGCGCGCAAGCATGCAAACTCGCCTACATTCTCCTATGGTACGGGTAAAGTGAGTGTGCTGGGAGGGTTTACCAGTGCGGTAGCCTTAGGACTTGTCGCATTAGTCATGTTAGTCGAATCAGCTGTTAGATTGGTTAATCCGCAAGACATTCATTTCGACCAAGCCATAATGGTTGCTATAATAGGTTTGATTGTTAATGTCGTCAGTGTATTTCTATTAAAAGATCATCATAATCACGACCATGGTCATGGACACAGCCATGGACACAGTCATGGGCACAGTCACGAACATCACCATGGGAATAATCATTCACATGGGCATGAAGATCATAACCTCAAAGCTGCATATTTCCATGTGCTCGCTGATGCATTGACGTCACTACTGGCAATTGGAGCATTGCTTTTAGGAAAGTATATGGGGCTTAATTGGTTAGATCCTGTCATGGGGATTGTAGGAGCAGTGATTATTTCTCGTTGGGCTTGGGGGCTTATGCACCAAACCGCCCCCATTTTGCTCGACGCCAGCATGAAGCAAAAATCACTCGCAGAAATAAAGCTCTTGGTTGAGAGTAATGGTGATAGCTTGGTTGACTTGCACGTTTGGAAAGTCAGCGCTGATCATTATGCTGCAAGCTTAATCGTTGTGAGTGAAAGTGATGCAAACTGTGGTGATATTAAACAGAGGTTAGCCGATATTAAGGCTTTAAGTCATGTAACCGTTGAAGTACATCAGGTCAGTCAGGCACAATAACGTTTCAATCGCTCAGGAAATTAAATTAGATGAAAAACCAAGACGATCACTTAAATCACGCCATCATAGAGTTTTATGAAAAGTTGTCGTCTTGGGAAATGGCTGTCGTTAAAGACAACGGTTTTAGTTTACCCCAAGTACATACCGTTGAGATCTTAGGTTTGAACGGCCCAATGAGAATGAAAGAACTTGCTGAGAAAATTGGCGTGACTACAGGCACGCTAACCGTTCAAGTAGATAAAATGGTTAAAGCTGGCTTAGTGTTGCGTCGTGCTCATGAAACTGATCGTCGTTCGATATTAGTAGAATTGACTGATGCAGGCCAAGTGATGTTTGAAGAGCATGATAAACTTCATATGCAGCTCACCACAGATCTGACGGTCAACTTTAGCGACAAAGAGCGCAGTCAGATGTTAGATTTCTTTAAGCGTATAAATAGGGAGTTCTAACCGTCTCGGTTAAGAAGAAGAGCGACTCAAACCATACTTCAACTTAATGATACCCATTCCATTAAGGATATACTCAGTTCAGACCTTGCCATAATGTTGCCGATTTAAACAGCGTCACTAGGGCCTGTTGATCTTTCATGGTTGTTTTTACGCCAAATTATTGGCCATTTTGGCAAGGCAAGGCAGTGGCTATGTAATGTAGTGATTCTCCACAAAAGCCTTTAACGCAGAAAAATGACCAAGAAATACTGTCCTTTGGATCCTTTCATTGCTGCTATTCTTTTATGACTAGAATGCGTTCTTAGCTGGCTAAGCGTCATCACCCAAGCTTTGCACTAGAAGAATTATTCCTTACGGTAAACAATCGATCAAAAACCAAGCTCGAAAGATCAACAGACCTTAGAAACACGCTTTCTAGAAAAACACTCTCTTCAATAAACTAGCCCTTCAATAAAACACTATCTTCAAAAATACGATGAACTTATTGGTAGATTTAGTGCCTACTACTGGGTCTATTTCGAGTTTTCTGCTGTTTCTATTCGATCGTCAGCCAATTGGTGTGATTAAGCAAAGAAATGTGTAAAACCATACAATATGTATTGCGCTAATGTTAATATGTTTGGTCTGTTGTTACTTTCCAATTGATGAGTGACAGTAGTGCTAAAGGAGAGCATGACATTCTCAATTAGGGCATACTGAATACCGTCATAAAGTAGTTGTTATCGTAGTCAAATAATAAGAGAGTGCCCACTGTGTTATCTCGTTTAAAAAGCCTTAGCAGTAATCAGTTTACAGTCATACTTGCGCTTTATTACGTCTGTATTTTTAATATCCCGTTTTTCCAAATAGTGAAACAAGGTGTCGATAAGCAAGCAGATGTAAACCTTATATTTATCGCTACTATCCCACTTTTCCTCATTTTTGCACTCAGTTTTATATTCAGTATTTTCTCATTCAAATACCTTGCAAAGCCGTTTTTTATTGTCCTAACGCTAATGTCTTCAAGTGTGTTTTTTGCTGCATTGCAATACGGAGTCGTATTCGATTATGGCATGATTGAAAACACCTTTGAAACAAACTCTGCAGAAGCCGTGACCTATCTGAATTGGGCCTCGATACTTAATTTTGTCGTTACTGGTATTGCTCCTGCATTGCTGATTTATAAGGCTAATATTGAATTTAAACCATTAGCTAAAGAGCTGTTGTATAAGATTGCTCTTATGGCAGTAATGCTGATTGGTATTGGTATTATCGCAATCTTCTACTATCAAAATTATGTTTCGTTTGGTCGTAATAATGACATCATAAAACGTCATATCATTCCTACGTATTTTATTGGTTCTACGGCAAAATACATCAATATCAACTACCTGCAAGAGCCTATCGAGTATAAGCAGCTCGGCTTAGATGCAAAAAACACCACTGATAAACAAAATGAGAAGCCCAACTTAGTGGTACTGGTTGTTGGGGAAACCGCGCGTGAAATGAATTATGAGTACTACGGTTATGACAAACCGACTAACTCACATACTAAAGGGCAAGGGTTGTTAACGTTTAAAGATACTCACTCTTGCGGGACGGCTACCGCAGTGTCACTGCCTTGCATGTTCTCCAGAATGGATAGAAAGCATTACGAGTCTAGGCAGGCAAAGGCACAGGACAGTGCTATAGATGTGCTAAATCATGCCGGTATAGCACTAGACTGGCTTGATAATGACAGTGGCTGTAAAGGTGTTTGTCGTAATATTGATAATATACTCATTGAACACGATAGTGACCCTGATTTGTGTAATGGACAATATTGTTATGATCAGGTTCTACTCAATACACTCGATGATAGGCTTAGTCATTTAAGCAGTAAAGATAGCCTTATTGTGCTGCATATTATTGGTTCACATGGTCCAACTTATTACCTACGATATCCAGATGAACATCGCTTTTTTACACCAGATTGCCAGCGCAGCGATATTCAGAACTGCACTGATGAGGAGTTGGTGAATACCTATGACAATACGATTTTATATACCGATTACATTGTGTCGCAGGTAGTTAAAAAGCTTGAGGCAAAAAACGAAGAGTTCGATACCGCAATGCTCTATATCAGCGATCATGGCGAATCATTAGGTGAAAATGGTATGTATTTGCATGGTGCGCCTTATGCTTTTGCACCAGAGGAGCAAACCAAAGTACCGTTCTTAGGTTGGTTCTCTGAAAGTTTTGCAAAACAAAACAAACTGGATTTGAGCTGTTTGGCCAAGGAAGCAGAGCAAGGAGGTTATTCTCACGATAATCTGTTTGATAGCTTATTGGGCTTGATGAATGTCAAAACAGAGGTTTATCAGCGAGACAAAGACATTTTCTCCAGCTGTAGACAGCAGTAATCAGTCAAAAGTGGTAAATAAATGATAAAAGAGGATGGCAACATCCTCTTTTTTGTTTATTGTATTGATAAGTATGATATTTAGTCCTGGGGAAGATAATTTATGGATATGGCTCAACATTTGTCTGAGACCGAGCTTTCAGCGCGGATTCTAAGGCATGCGGTTCCCAAGATGTCAGAACTGAACATCCCTGTTACACCCAACAACTATTCCGTTTGGTATGAATACTACTTAGGGATTAATTTAGATTTAAAACGGGCGATAGACGGGTTACTGGCAAACGAAGTTAGCTTTACCGCGACAGTGTGTGAAGGTCTGTTTACCACTTATATACAGCAACATTCTCCGGAAGTTATGGAGAATGTGCAGATAGAAACGCAATTATTGATCAATCAGTTGCTCGCTAAAATTGCAGGAATGAGTCAAGGGAATGTAAAGTTCTCATCGACACTTAAAGCGTTCGATAAAGCATTAAAAAGCAACCCAAGTTCCGAAGTTTTACAGCAACTTGTCGATGATATTACCACTGAACTAGATGGTATCATTGATGCTAATATAGCGATGGATAAAAGCCTTAATACCATTAATCAAGAGGTTTCAGCACTTAAAGCTGAGATGTCTGATCTGCGCTCCGTCGTTATGACCGATCAATTAACGTCACTTAACAACCGCCGTGCATTTGATGAAGAGGTGATAAGCCATATCGATACCTTTAACCAGAAAGAGTTTGAGAGTAGCTTGTTGGTTGTGGATATTGATCATTTCAAAAAATTCAATGATGTACATGGGCATTTAATCGGCGACAAGGTACTAACATACGTAGCTCAAGCGCTAAAGCAGAGTGTTAAAGGTGATGATTTTGTCGCTCGATACGGAGGTGAGGAGTTTGTCATCTTGTTACCAAATACTGGTATCGACGAAGCTAAAATTGTCGCCAACAATCTACGCCAAAAAATAGCAAAACGAAATCTAACCATAGGTAAAGAGAAGAAACTTCCATTAGGGAACATTACGGTTTCAGTGGGATGTGCTTCGCTTAAATATAAAGACAATAAGGATAGCTACTTTATCCGTGCCGATGAAGCGCTGTACCGTGCTAAATCAGCCGGTCGTAATTGTGTGATGGTAGAGTCTGAATCTAATTAAACTGGGTTTAACCATTACAAATTAACAAAGTGGGCATTAAATTGCCCACTAAAATAAGAAGTTTTATAGAGCTTTAGCTAGCGTCGAAGCTTTACGCCCTAAGCTAGAGTTATGGCTTAAGATCCATATGCATTTTTATCAAGCGTTCTTCCATATCAAAAGTCACAGTAAAGCCTAAGTGTTTAGCTAAACTGGCCATATTGCGGTTTTCAAACATAGTAAAACCAGTTAAAACCAGTGTGTCATTGGCCTTATAATAGTTTATGAGTTTTTCAAGCAATAATTTGCCTAACCCTTGGCCTTGGAAATTACTGCGAACCGCCATGGCAAACTCTGCTTCTGTGTTATCGGGGTCAATGGAGGCTCTGATCGCACCAAGGGTAATGTCTTCGCCGTCGTCTCCTTTTGCGGTTGCTATAAATGCCATCTCTCTGGCGTAATCTATTTGTGTTAGTACCGCCATCTCTTCGTGAGTCATTTTAGATCGCACGCCAAAGTAGCGCTTGTATCTATCCTCATCTGAAAGTGAATTATCAAAGGCTAAATGTTTTGGCTCATCCTCGGGCAAAATTGGTCTGAGCATCACTTCATTACCGTTTTTGAGGGTGGCTAATTGCTCTAGTTCTTTAGGGTAGGGCGATATAGCAAGCCTAGCGGCATTATCAACCGGTTCTTGATGCAGCTGAATATTGACGTCAAGCAAGGTGATTGACTCTCCTGCACATAAAACGGGGTTGAGATCCAGCGATGCAATTTCAGGGCAATCGATAATCAGATGCGATATTTGTGTGAGCAAAACACACAGTGCATTCATATTCAGACCAAGGGGAAGATGTCTATCTTTCAATTTTTTGGTCTTGAGTGCCTGGATCACCATATAGCGCGCTAACGTCATATTTAGCGGTGGTAAGGCAACTGAGGCATCTTGGGTTGGATCCCATTCGGATCCACCTTCTCCTAGAAGGATCGCGGGACCAAAAACTGGGTCGTTGGCTACTGCAACCCTTATCTCTTGGGCACCAGCGGTTAATGCCATTTTTTGCACAATCAACCCCTCTATTTTAGCATCTGGATTGAGGGATATAACACGATCAATGATGGCTTTGGCCGCATGCTCAACTTCACTATCAGAGGTAAGGTTGAGCATGACACCGTGCACATCTGATTTATGATGGATATCGGGAGACTGCACTTTTAGCGCAATGGGGTAGCCAGCTTTTTTCGCTAAGTTAACCGCTTCTTCAGCAGTATTGGCGAACCAAGTATCGATAGTCTTAAGGCCATAAGCACCTAAGATACTGCTCGACTCATGGGTCTCTAATATCGTCTTACCCTTGCTTAAGGCTAGTTGTAATTTTTCTCGCGCTACTGCTGTATTAGCAGGAATATTATCTGGGATAGATAAGGGTACCTCCTGCAGTAGCTTTTGGTTACGTCGATATTCAACCATGTGCATAAAGGCACCTACTGCGCCCTCGGGCGTTCGGTAGGTTGGAATGCCAGATTTAGAAAAGAGTCTACGAGCCTCATAGGCTGAATCTTCGCCGCTCCAATTAGTTAATATATTGACTCTGTTTCTATTAGGGTGCTTAGCAATGGTATCTGCAATCGCTTGGGCGACTTGCACACTTTCTCCTAATGCCGATGGCGAGTGCAATATCAAAATCGCATCTAAGTTATCGCTATCCATCATTATTTCGAGCGATTTTGCATAGCGACTTGCATCTGAATCGCCACCTATATCGACAGGGTTTTGTCCTGACCAACTTTTTGGCAAAAGAGCATTGAGTTTTTGGTAGACGTCTGCTGCTAGCGGAGGTAGTTTGCCACCGCTAAGGATAAGCTCATCCAGTGCCAAAACCGCAGGGCCGCCACCATTACTGATGATCCCTAGACGTTCACCTTGTAAAGGTGTTGAATGAGCTAAGGTTTCTACTGCGGCAAATAACTCAATTAAATCATTAACTCGTAACATACCTGCACGTCTAAAGGCTGCTTCATAAACTGCATCATTGCCGGCCACTCCGCCAGTATGCAGTTTAGCTGCGCTCGTACCTTCAGCGCTGCGCCCGGATTTAATCACTAAAATGGGTTTATTTCTTGATGCTGCTCTCGCTGCCGATAGAAACAAGCGCTTCTCATTGACCGAGTCAATATAGAGCATAATGGCATCGGTTTTAGAGTCTCGGCCTAAATAATCCAAAAGCTCATCAAAATCGATATCGTTAGCATCACCGAGCGATATAAAAGAGGAGAAGCCAATGCCTTTATTATTAGCCCAATCAAGCACTGTTGTGCAAATCGCCGCTGACTGTGACACGAACGCTATTTTACCTGGTAGGGCACTCGTGTGCGCCAAACTGGCATTCAAGCCAATATTCGGCAATATCATCCCCAGACTATTGGGCCCTAGGATCCGCATGCCATAACGATGCGCGAATTGCTGCATTTGTTGTAACAAGCTGACGCCATTCTCTGTTAATTCATCGGCCATGCCTGACGCCATGACAATGGCAACCTTACAGCCAAACTGCGCAAGTGTTTCGATAATCGCTGGCACTCTGTTGGCCGCGGTACAGATAATGGCAAGATCGGGCTTAAGTGGTAAAGCTTCAATATTGGGATAGGCCAGAACTCCCATCACCGCTTCATACTTTGGTGTTACGGGCATAATAGGCCCTGAAAAACCTCCAGACAATAGGTTTTTTATCAGTACATTGCCGGCTCGTTTAGGCTGGTTCGAAGCACCTATTATCGCAACGGATTTAGGCTTGAAAAGTGTATGAAGAGTACGTTGGCTCATGAACTTATCCACTAAGTCAGTATGTTATGAGTGTACATGAGCAGTTTGATTTTTCCATAAGAGTTTAGTCTTGTATCACGTCAATTATGGGCTAATTTGCGTTCAATCAATTCATAGGGAGCTTTTGATAATAGGTTTAGCTATTTTCATAGGGTTAATGTGTATTTTATCGTGTCTATTTTAAGTTAAGACAACGCTCTTAAATTATCGGTTTCAAGTATTTTTCCCAGTGTTGAGGATTCAGCTAAAACTTTAAAATCACATAATAATCCTTATTTGTTATGGAAATCCGGGTGAACTCATCTCAAACAGCGGTAAGCAGTTTATACACCTCAGTATGTAAAAGTATTGTAGGTCAGGAGCATGTGGCTAAGTCTTTAATAATAGCTCTGCTGACCCGAGGTCACGTGTTATTGGAAGGATTACCTGGAACAGCAAAAACGCGTTCCATAAAGGCGCTTGCTGAATCAATGCAAGCTAATTTCGGACGTGTACAGTTCACACCAGATCTATTACCGTCTGATGTCACTGGCTCTGAAGTCTATCGAGAGGTGGCAGGCAAACCGCAGTTAGACTTCCAACCTGGTCCAATTTTTAACAACATAGTATTAGCCGATGAGATAAATAGGGCGCCAGCCAAGGTACAAGCGGCTCTTCTTGAAGCGATGGCTGAAGGAACGGTAACAGCTGCTGGTCAAACTCGTAAGTTACCGGACCTATTTATGGTTTTAGCAACACAGAACCCCGTTGACCAAGAGGGTACCTATCCGTTACCTGAAGCACAAATGGATCGATTTACCCTAAAGGTCAATGTTGCTTATCCCGATAAAGCGGCTGAACTTGCAATAATTAAGTTAGTTAGACAAGAAGAGAGTGCCACCTCGAAAGAGGATCAAGCTGACAGTAATATGTTGATGGTTTCACCAACCGATATATTGGCGGGACAGCAGGCACTCGCAGATATCTATGTCTCTCCCGTTATGGAAAACTACATTGTTGATCTCATTATGGCGACTCGCAATGTCGATATATATGATAACGCTCATTTTCCCGATTGGATTGAGGTAGGAGCAAGCCCAAGGGCAAGTATTGCGTTAGATCGCTGCTCTAGGGCTCATGCATGGCTAGATGGCCGTGACTTTGTTTGCCCTGATGATGTACGAGCTGTACTGCACTGTGTGCTGGGGCATCGACTTATTTTGAGCTACAACGCCGCTGCATTGGGGATTAAACCTGAGCAGGTTGTCGATGACCTACTTAAATACGTTCCTTATGGGCAGTGATTAGTGGTTTTTCAAATTAACCGTATGCATAAGCCCATTACCAATGGCGATTCAGATCTGCAAACATTAGACCCGCGCATCTATTGTAATTTAAAAGCACTGGTCGCGTTAAAATCTGCAGCTGCAAACCTTTCTTTTCAACATGGGCGATTTCGCACAAGCGCCCGAGCTGGTCGGCACAACTCAAAAATACGGGGGCGAGGGCTTAACTTCGAGGAGCTTAGGCATTACCAAGATGGTGATGACGTAAAGAATATGGACTGGCGCACGACAATGCGAACGGGTAAGCCCCATATTCGTGCTTACAGCGAAGAAAAAGAGCGCCAAGCGTTGATCGTTGTTGATCAGCGAACTTCAATGTTTTTTGGATCTCAACATGCGATGAAATCTGTTGTTGCTGCGCAGTTATCGGCGTTGTCTGTTTGGAGTATTTTACGAAGTGGTGACCAAGTTGGTGGCTTGGTGTTCGATGACGACAAAACTTACTACACTAAACCACGCCGCAGTGAAGACAATGTGATGTCATTTTTTCAATCAATAGTTTCAGCTAATCATAAGCTTAACGTTAATAATGTTGTCAGCGAGAGCCAGCTTTCCTTAAACAGAACCCTATTACAGCTCGACAAGATCATCAATGGTAATTCAACCGCCATTATTGTCAGTGACTGGCAAGGGTTCAATGATGAGTCGCTCACTTTATTAAAACTGCTACAGCGGAAAAATGAGGTGGTTTTAGTTTATGTCCATGACGAATTTGAGCGAGATCTAAACAATATCACCAATCTAGTGGCGACTGACGGCAGTGCCCAATTATCGATCGATCCCAAACAGATAAACCATCAAGTGCCTAATTTCTATAAACACTACAGTGACCAATTCAAGCGGAAACTTAATGAGCTTAATTGTGCAAGCAGGACACAAGCCTTACCTGTCATAGAAATTGATACTGATGGCTCTGAGTTAAACCAGTTTTGCTCAGCATTGGGCAGGGGAATTAATTGATATTGAACATTGATCATATTCAACAAACTGCACAACAAAATACGTTTAGCTTCGGCAACCCGATGCTGCAACTGAATGAGTTTGTGGGTATTGAAATTGCTGAAGCTATCGAATTTATACCGCAAACTTGGGGCTGGTGGCTGTTGCTATCCATAATGAGCTCACTCTTTGCATTATATTTCTATATGCAACTTAGGCATTGGTGGAAGAATCGTTATCGCAAGCTAGCGGTTAATAGAGTTATCGCGGCCAAAAACAAACCGCTACCTGAGTTTTCGGTTATTGTACTTTCAGAGATAAAACAGGCAATTGCATTAGCCTATGGCACTTCAACGATGCTAAAACCGTCAAGTTTGAGCCTATCTAGCAGTATTAAGGGTAATGCGACCACTCAAGCAAGGTCTTGTGCAGCCAGCTGTAGCTTAGCTGCGCTTAACGGACATACTTTGCTGGTTCTGTTAGATATAACAGCTGAACATAACACTAGCTTTAATACTCCTTTAGGTGATGCTTGGCAGCTTAGTCTATTGTCAAAAACTGAAGTTAAAGATGCAATTACTGTTCAAAAAAACCTGACACAGCAGGCTTGTATTTGGTTAATCCATCATAGGACAACGTTGCCTTGTGGTTTAGCTGCCACCAAGGAGAGTGCCGATGCTTGAGTTTAACTACCCGCTTTGGGCTTTAGTACTACCGTTACCTTGGTTGATAAACTACTTTATCCCCGCTTTTAGAGTCAAACCGGCAGCCATTAAGGTTCCTTTTTTTAATAGAGTAGTCGATTTATTGAAACCGACTCCTAACTCGGCACGGCAGTATTTAACGCCGTCACGCTGGCAGAAATGCGCATTGCTGATTGTATGGTTGCTACTCGTTACAGCCTTGACCCAACCCGTTATTCTTGGCGAACCGCAAACTCGACAGCAAATAGGCAGAGATCTTATGGTCGTGGTTGATCTATCAGGCTCGATGGAAACCAAAGATTTCATCTTACATGCCAAACAACCAACACCTGACGGAGTCGCGATGACTTCGAGCACTGAAATTACAGGTGAATATATTTCAAGGTTAGATGCCGTTAAGCACGTATTGCATGATTTCGTTATGCAGCGACAAGGTGACAGGCTTGGACTTATTTTATTTGGTGATGCGGCTTACTTACAGGCTCCTTTTACAGCAGATCTTAATTCATGGTTAAGCTTGCTTGATGAAAGTCGTGTAGCAATGGCTGGCCAAAGTACCCACATCGGTGATGCACTAGGCTTAGCAATAAAGGTGATGAGTAGCGATGAAATTAAATCATCGCAAAAAAATAAAGTTGTGTTATTGCTAACCGATGGCAACGACACAGACAGCTCTGTGCCGCCATTAGAGGCTGCTAAAATTGCCGTGAAAAATGGTATTAGAGTCCATGTCATTGCCATAGGTGATCCTCAAACCATTGGTGAGCAAGCTATGGATATGAATGTGATTGAAGGTGTCGCTAGACTCACGGGAGGTAAAGCATTTCAAGCTATTTCGACACAAGAGCTCAATAAGGTCTATCAAACGATAAATAAACTGGAACCTGCAAAGTTTGCTAGCTTCACCTATCGGCCAAAACAAAAGGTACATTATGTGCCTGTCGCGGCCGCACTGATTATCTATCTGGCTACTTATTTACTGGTATATGTTGTACGTCGGTTCAACGTGAACAAACCTAGCAAACAGGACTTAGATAGCAGGGAGCAGGCGTAATGGATATCGGTACAATGTTATCGCAGTTTCATTTTATAAGACCTTACTGGTTACTGTTGATCATTCCTTTTACTTGGCAACTTGTGGTGCACTTACGCAATGCTATAACCGTTGAACAGCATATAATGGTGCTTCCTAAACATCTGGAAAAAGCACTTGAAATTGGCGGCGGAGGTTGGCGAAAACGCTTGCCTATCAAATTCTGGGCATTGGGTTTCTTCATTGCAATAGTGGTAGCCGCCGGCCCAACTTGGCAGCGACAGACTTCCCCTTTTGGAGAAGATCACGCCCCTTTAGTTATTTTGCTAGACGTCTCTGCGTCGATGTTACAAACCGATGTTCAGCCTTCCAGACTTGCTCGCGGCAAACAAAAAATCTCAGATCTTCTCGCCATAAGAGGCGGTGGTAAAACTGCGCTTATTGTCTATTCAGGTAGCGCGCATATAGCCATGCCTTTAACCAAAGACAACGCAGTTTTCCTGCCGCTGCTAGAGGCCATTACACCAACAATTATGCCGCGCAAAGGTAAGTTTGCCGAGTATGGATTAGCTGAGTTAGACAAACTGTTCGAGCAGAGTGATTTTGCATCTAAATCTGCCACAGTGCTCTGGATAACCGATGGTATCGGTACTGATACCGAGAAAGCCTTTACCGATTATTTTAACCTACCGAAAAAAAGATCTGAATTGGGAAAACAAGGAGAGGGAAAGCTGTCAAGTGTTGAGAGATTACAGTTAGTCGTATTAGGAAGTGGAAATATACAGCACGATGCGGATATTAAATTCCAGAGTGATGAACTAAGGGCCCTGGCTACTCGTTTAGGTGGAAGCTATCAACAAATATCTGTCGATAATAGTGATGTTATAGCAATCAACAAATTGATTGAACGTAACATTATGATCAACAGCGATAGCGCTGAGCCTTGGCAAGAGATGAGCTACCCGCTGGTGTTTATCTTGGTCGCAATCTTCCTAATGTGGTTTCGTAAAGGCTGGACGGTTCAATGGTGTTTAGTTGGCATGTTAATCCTTACTGCACCCGGGCAGAGCATAGCCGCCTTTGAATCATATATCGCTACAGAAACCTCTGTGATTAATGACTCAACGCCTGAACGGAAAAATATGCGGGGAATAAAACAAGCAATTCACCAGTTTTGGTTTGATGCTTGGTTAACGCCAGATCAGCAAGGGCAGTGGTATTTCAACAACAGTGAATACAGTAAAGCTGCGCAGAAATTCACTCAACCTTATAGTAAAGCCACCGCATTTTATTTAGCAGAAGAATTTAAGTCTGCTTATATCCATTTTTTACGAGTCGACAGCGCCGAGTCTTTGTTTGGTGCTGCTAACGCATTGGCGCAACAGCGAGAGTACATTGCTGCTAAACAGCTATATCAACAAGTTGTAGCGCAGTATCCCTCTTTTAAGCCTGCGCAAATTAATTTGAACAAAATCCAGAAGATCATTGATGATATAAACCGTCAAAGTGCAAGCCAAGCCAACACTGAAGACGAAACTTCTACTGAGTTAGGTGATGAACCACAGACAGGTGATGGCGCCGATGAGAAAGTCTCCGCGCAAATGATAATTAAACAAACCTATACCGCTGAACAATTGCTTGCAGATGACGCGCTATCGCAGGCGTGGATGAAAAGGGTACAAGGGGCACCAAGCAGGTTTTTAGCAACAAAATTCAGAACACAGCTTAATCAACGTCAGCAATCGACATCAAACTAATGATGAGAATCATTTTATGTTAGCCAATAAACGCGCCCAATTCGACGATGGGAGTTTGGAAAGGTTATTTCCAATTCTCACATCACTTAAAACGTTAATTAAAGTCGTTGTTATCACTTTAGTATGGCTGGCCATTTTAGGAGGTCTGCTTGTCATTAGTCGCTTTCCTAATCTTGCTTTCGCAAGTGATGATGGGACTGTAACGGCAATAACGCCCAGCAGCGTTAATGAATTACAGCAGGCGGAAAAGTTAAAAATAACCACACGATTAGCGCCGGTAAAAGCGGTTTCTCCACAACAGCAAGTTGATCTGTATATACAGATTTCTACTGATACATGGTTTGCTGGTGGTAGCCACATTAGTGCTTTTGATGTCGAAGATACAGTTGTGCTTCGACGTAAAAAATTAGCCAATAACTACACTGAACGGGTTGATGGAAAAACATGGTCGGTGCAGGAGTGGCAACTCACACTTTATCCGCAAGCAATAGGAGTCATAACCGTTCCTAAAATTGCGGTCACCGTGAATGTTGCTGATAAACCAGGCTCTAGTGTAAAAGGCACGTTATACACCCAGCCTCAACACTTTACTGTTTTACTTCCTGATGAAAGGTTAGCTAACACAAATCATTATATCGCCGCGCCAAAGGTGACATTTGAACAAAAAATGACGCCAGAAAATGGCAGTGAATTGCATATCGGTGATGCCATCACTCGTACGTTAACCATCAAGGCGACCGATAGCAGCGCCATGTTGTTTCCCGATTTTCCACTTGCAGAATCGGAGATGTTATATGGGTATAGAGGTCCTGTAGAGAGCAGAGATAACCACCATCGTGGTGATTTCAGCGCGAATAAAGTCTATCAACAAATTTACGTGGTGCAGCAAAGCGGCACAGTGAACCTACCAGAATTGTCTCTTTACTGGTGGAACACCAAAGATGAAGAGTTAACAGTACTCACAGCTAAGGCACTATCGTGGCAAGTCACTCACACACCATTGAGCTTCGTTAAAGCTTTTTGGCTATATGGCTTACTGTTGCTAGTAGTATTAGCTTTAACGGTGAAGGGGGGAATTTGGACTATAAAACGTATTCAAAAACAACAATGCCCAGTAGCTATTTTATTTGTTTATAGTCTTATAACAAAACAATACGCACGTGCAGAGCAATACCTTTATTGGCGCAATAGTGATAAAAACAAAAGCGTGATATATACCCATAGTTTGAGGCTATTAGGTGATTCGGCTCAAGGATTAAAGAAAGATGTAAGGGGGCTGCAAAGCCAAGAACGCGCTAAAGACATGTTGTTGAATCGATGGCAACAAGGGTTTGCTCAAAAGAATGATAAGGATCGACGAACCGCCAAAACGCGTAGATTTTATCTTATGTTTTGGCGTTCTATTCCAAATAGAAGCGGTCGATAACATTGTTTAGACTTCATTTTGAGCTGCAAAATACGCCAAATTAATTCTACTTACTAGGGACTGCCGAACTTTAGAGCTTAGTTTTTGTTCGTTTATTTACCGTAAGCAATAATGCTTCTAGTGCAAGACTAGAGTGATGACGCTTATCTTGGCCATTTTTCTGCGTTAAAGGCTATTTGTGGA
>NZ_JBFRMK010000197.1:0-615 GCF_041470405.1 Shewanella sp. 10N.286.45.A1 | reverse complement strand
CAGAATTGTCTACAGCCCCCCTTATTTCTAATAACCTTGGCGGTTCGATAATGCTAATTGTCATGTTTGCAGTTTCGATTACTCATACCGTATGACTAAAGAGAGGGGGAGCGCTGAAGGGCTGGAGATCTCCTTTAATAGGATCTAGTTAAACTCTAAAGCTAATGATCCCTTTTTTGTTTGTTTCTATAGTCTGGTATTTTTTACAGATAGTGTAATTACTTTATGCCCTTAGTGTCTTTTTGCTTATCTAATTAGAGCTGGTATAGCTAGCTTGATTTGTTACTTACCTATTTTGATGCTATATCGGCGAGTCGTCTCATATAATTCTCCTTTCATTTTTTGACAGAATAGCCATTATTTTTTGTTCTAGTCCTCACAAGTTGTGAATTGTGTACTAGACTCATTATCCCGCTCGGAGGCTCTGGTTTAGATATTGGGCTGAATTGTGGATAAATCTGGGGGTAAGTAGTGTGTATGATGTGTCTTATCTGTGGCTTTTAAAAAAGGTTGTTTTAATTGATAAAAGCGCTTGCGCTTACTCAGGATTTCCCTATAATGCGCATCCACTGACACGGTACAGCAGGCCAACTACTTAGGTAGCACGGGACTTGC
>NZ_JBFRMK010000196.1:0-3008 GCF_041470405.1 Shewanella sp. 10N.286.45.A1 | reverse complement strand
GGCATCCAATTGGATGCCGTTTTTATTGGACTCATTGGGCTCTATTTCTTCTCAAGAAATACACCAGACTCCATGTGATCGGTATACGGGAACTGATCAAACAGTGCAAAACGAGTGATGTTATGGGTCTTACTCAACTCTTTTAAGTTATCTAGCAAGGTATTAGGGTTACATGAGATATAAACAATACGCTCATAACCTTGCACTAGCTTAACGGTATTCTCGTCTAAACCAGCACGTGGCGGATCGACAAAGATGGTGTTGCAGTTATAGCTATCAAGATCGATACCTTCTAAACGTCGGTAGCTACGCTTTTTTGCCATAGCATCGGTAAAATCTTCTGCTGACATACGAATAATTTGCAGATTTTCAACGTTATTCATTTTAATATTGTACTGTGCAGATTCAACTGACGGCTTAGCGAGTTCAGTTGCCAATACTCGTTCAAAGTTTTGCGCCAGTGCAATTGAGAAGTTTCCATTGCCGCAATAGAGCTCTAATAAGTCGCCAGTGCTATTTTTAGTGACATCAATCGCCCACTCAAGCATTTTGACTGAAACTTTACCATTAGGCTGGGTAAAGCTATTTTCAATTTGATGATACTGCAGTTGCTTACCAGCAACGCTTAATGATTCAACGACGAAGTCTTTATCAAAGATCAGTTTTTGTTTGCGAGCGCGGCCAATCAAATTGACATTGAATTGGCTGCTCAGTGTTTGCTTTAAGATTTTGGCTTGCTCTTCCCATTCAGCATCTAGCTGCTTATGGTAAAGCAAGGATACTAAGATCTCTCCACTTAGCGTTGATAGAAAATCTATTTGAAACAGGCGATGACGCAGGATAGTGTTGGGCTTTAATAGCTCAACCAGCACAGGCATCATCTTGTTGATCAGCTCACTTGCAGGTAGAAACTGATCGCAACGCACTTTACTATCAAGCTCTTTATCGAACATGTAATAGTAGAGGTCTTCCCCTTCATGCCACATTCTAAATTCAGCACGCATACGATAGTGGGCAGTTTCAGAGCTAAATGACTCAAGTTCCGGCGTGTCAAAATCAGTAAATAACTGCTTTAGCTTGACGCGCTTTGCTTCGAGTTGCACATCATAGGTTGAAGGATCCATTGCTGCTAAATTCATATTTTGATCACCGTGAGCTTTAAATTAGGGGCGGAATATTATACTAGATAGCAGGGATGTCCAGTTTCTCCCATTCGATTTAACCTAGCTTGTAGGGAAATTTTAAAGCAAAATAGCTAATTCGGCCTTAGCTAAGGCTAATTTTGCAGCTATATAACAGCATTTATATGATAGTGGAGAACGCTTTGTCTGGACCTATTCTTATTTTTGACTCTGGAATTGGTGGGTTATCGATTCTGGACGAGATCAGAAAAGTAATGCCTCAGCAAAACTGCTGCTATTTATTCGATAATGCGCGGCTACCATATGGTGAATTAGAAGAGTCGGAACTCATTAGTGGATGCGTATCGCTTATCACCGAACAAGCAAAGCGTATCAATGCCAGCATTGTGGTGGTTGCATGTAACTCGGCCAGCACACTAGTGTTACCAATATTAAGGCAGCAGTTATCAATTGCTGTTGTCGGTGTTGTCCCGGCTATTAAACCAGCAGCAAAAATATCTAAGCGCAGGCACATTGGTTTACTGGCTACCCCAGGTACAATTAAACGCCCCTATACCAAAGAGTTAATCGATGCATTTGCAGAAGATTGTCGGGTTGAATTGTTTGGTTCATCAGAATTGGTCATGCTTGCGGAAGCCAAATTGGCGGGAACGGCAGTCGACATGCAAAAGCTTGAGTCATTACTTGCCCCAATTAGAACGTCTGAACTCGATACCTTAGTGCTAGGTTGTACACACTTTCCAATTTTGGCTGCAGAGATTAAACAGTCACTGGGGCAAAGCGTTATTTTGTTAGATTCAGGTAAAGCTGTGGCAGATAGAGTACTGAGCTTACTTAAAGGTAACGGCTTAGCAAAAGCTACAAGTCACAAGATTGTAGATTATAGTGCGGTATTTACGACGGATGGTATTACACAAGGTTTGAAAGAAAGGTTAGTTGAAGAGGGGTTCACGAGTATAGAACCACACTCCTCAACTAACTTACGTTAGCTGGCTTACGCTTGGCTTTCTGTTTTATCTGAATCTTGAGATTTAGCTTCACGAACCTTCAATGTTCTTTCTTGAAAGTCATATTCGTTTAACTTAGACATGGCCTTCTTAGCACCCGCCTCTGACATTTCGATAAAGCCAAAGCCTTTACGACGTCCAGTTTTACGGTCTCGGACTAAGCGAACTGAGTTGACAGGACCATACTCACCAAATAATGCTTTTACTTCACCTTCATGAACACGGTAAGGCAAGTTACCTACATATAAGGTCATAGTTGGACCGGTATAAGGTTCGTTGCTACTTGCAGCAGCAGACGTTCCTGATTTAGATTGAATTGAAAAGATAACGCTTGCGATGATAGCACCAGTAAAGAAAGCAATGGCACCGTTTAGATCTGGAGCGATCTGAAAAATAGCTAATGCACCAATAATGGCAACGGCTAAAACGATAAAGAATGACTTCTGCATATATATAATCTCTGAAGTGTAAATGAATGAATCGATAACTAACTGTTAATAACTTGCATATGGTAATGAATTATTGAGCAATACACTAGTGTGTTGCTGAAAAAATGAACTTTATCTTGGCTTCAAACCTATAAAGGCCAAATAATCAGCATTGAAAGTACGATAAACACCCACAATCAGGCAGTTTGGCGAAAAGATCGACATGCGATCGTTTTCTTATTAAAAAGCGCTTGCGCTTACTCAAGATCTCCCTATAATGCGCAACCACTGACACGGCACAGCAGGCCAACTACTTAGGTAGCACGGGACTTGCAGCGGTGTTAGAGAGATTAACTTCTTCGGAAATTAACCTCAGGTGACAAACGCTTTAAGGGCTTCGGGTAGTGCTTCTTTTCACGAGAGTGATTAAG
>NZ_JBFRMK010000195.1:0-1709 GCF_041470405.1 Shewanella sp. 10N.286.45.A1 | reverse complement strand
TTACGTCTGCGATTTGAGTCAGTTAATCATTTAGCTATCGCGCTTAGCAAGACACTGATAGCGGTGTGGTCGATATGCCCACGTGAGACTCGGTTATTTTCTGACGCCTATTTAGTATCTAAGCCCGCTATTATATAGCGGGCTTTTTTACGTCTGCGATTTGAGTTAGTTAATCATTTAGCTATGGCACTTAGCATGACACTGATAGTGGTGTGGTCGATATGCCCATGTGAGAGTAGGTCATTTCCAAGCGCCTAATTAGTATCTAAGCCCGCTATTACATAGCGGGCTTTTTTACGTCTGCGATTTGAGTCAGTTAATCATTTGGCTATAGCCCTTAGCGATGCACTAATACCTGTATGGCCGGTATGCCCATGTACGACGAGGTCATTTGCAAGCGCCTAATTAGTACCTAAGCCCGCTATTATATAGTGGGCTCTTTTACGTCTGTAATTTGAGTGAGTTAGTAATTTGCCTAGGTGTTAATTCATGCATTCAGTTGAGAGCAGTGTGAACATTCTGCATATGGGGTAGCTGACCATTTTAGGTACCTTTCTATTTTCAAAATAAAAACGATAGATATCTAGTTCTTTGCGTTAGTTTTTGTTTTGCGGCTGCTTGCACTGTCTGGCAGTAAACAGCGCTTAGGTTGCTTACAGTTGCTCTTCCTCTATTGTAGCGTTGTGGAATGCGAACCATGCTAAGGTTACAGAGTGAAGCTCATGCCCCATTGGCCGCGGTTAACCATGTTTGACTATTGAAATAGCTGTGAAATTTAGCTGTCATGAGGATGCTTATCAGATGAGGGGCATTAAGAACTTCAGATCCAATGTAGCTAAGCTAGCGTTGCTGGCTAAAGTACTATAGACAGCTCAACCTAGAAATAGGTCTTCCCCGTAAGGTTTTAAATAGGTAAGCCTTAATATCCAGAGCTATAGATAAGTGAAAGGGAAACCAATCCATCTAGATGCAGGTTTAACTCGGCGCGAGATGATTGTAATAGCTAATACCTAGAATTGAAGCTTAGCCTATGCCAATATCATGAACAGAGTTTGATTGGTACTAATCAATGTTATCTATTCTTATATTAGTGGGGGCAAGCTTATAACAGAGCCTTTAACACTCTAGAATTGTCGTATGGCTATTCTTGTTATTTTGTAAGGTTTGCTCAGTCGTTCCATTTCTTTGATTTTTTATAGCGATGTAAGCACTTCTGCCGAAGGCTTCAAAGTTAAACTCACTTCTCTGGACACTTGCAATAGGAGCTGTCGAGGTAAGTTTTCTCCATAGGGCAGTATTCATTCACTTTAGTCAGATAAGCTCGGATGTTTGAACGATGCAAAACTGGGAGTGATTTTTGATTAAGCGATAGCTGCTTGGTGGTTGTGATATTAGCTAGAGTCATTTGTTATCCTGCAGCTTGGACAAATAATAAACTAATAGTTTTGCGGGAAAGTTGTGCAAGATTTTAATACTGTACTAGACTCATTATCCCGCTCGGAGGCTCTGGTTTAGATATTGGGCTGAATTGTGGATAAATCTGGGGGTAAGTAGTGCGTATGATGTGTCTTATCTGTGGCTTTTAAAAAAGGTTGTTTTAATTGATAAAAGCGCTTGCGCTTACTCAGGATTTCCCTATAATGCGCATCCACTGACACGGCACAGCAGGCCAATTGCTCTTAGCAAAAGCTAGGTAGCACGGGACTTGC
>NZ_JBFRMK010000194.1:0-9042 GCF_041470405.1 Shewanella sp. 10N.286.45.A1 | reverse complement strand
GTTTATTTTAGAGGGGAAAAGGGAGCGTAGTTACCCTAGAGTGTTGAAGTGTTCAAAGGACCGATATCCCATAAAAAAGAAAGCCGTTCACGTTAAGTGAACGGCATTACTCGCTTAGCGAGCCTTTTTAGATAAGAAACTGTAACGACCCAGTCTTAGTTAGAGCATGATCCACAACATACGCCACTGTCGCCATGTTTAGGTTTGGTATTTTCAGCTTTGACTGCAGCATTAGCCGCTTCCGCTTTTTCAGCTTTCTCGGCAGCCTTAAGTGTTAGCACTGCAGCTTGCTCCTCAGATTTGTTTAAACCAAATATTTTCTTAAATGATACTGACATATAAACTCCAAAACTCGTTAAGCTGCATTTTTTACGCACGTTATAATTCTTGAGTATTTTAGTCAACTACTAACAAACCAATCTCTTTCATCACAGCTGTCATTAATTAGAAATTAGCTACTGTATGCAGGCTGATTTGCTTTACATCACAATGAAGTGGATTCGACATTTGTACTTAAGCTCGATACCTTTCCCATGCTATTAAGTTATTTTCTAGGCAAGTTAAAGGAAGCTACTGGATGGGATTTATTGTTTATTATTGTGCTCAATAGCATTCAATAATTGAGGTTCTGATTGCGACAAATATTTTAGTGCGGAGCAACTTCAGCAGCTCGAAGCAAACGATTTTGCAATCGCTGACTCAACGAAAAGACCAACGACTGCGGTATCATTAGTTAACTGCATTGATAATAACGCTCCAGAGATCCTAGATGGCCTTGTATATGAGGGGCTCAGCTTTTGGCTTAGAACCAAACAGCTAACGACCATAACCACTCAAACATTATTTTCCGACTTGAATCAAATACTGCTTACTACAAATAAAGACCCGAATAATTTTGCTCAACCATTTGCTGCTTTAATTCTGGCAGAGGTGGTAAGGGTTGATCGAATAACCCCCTACTTAACAGAAGAGCAGCGCCAAAACGTTATTAATACAGCCACTCACAATATGATATCGATTGATGATTACAGAGGGTTTGATGATACAGCGGGATGACGACACGCCGTAGCTCATAGTGCCGATCTCTTTTTACAACTAGCGTAAAATAAGCAGATAACTGCACCTCACTTGAAACAGCTACTAGAAGTAATATCGATGCAAGTTGTCGTGAAAGATACGCATTTTTATCATTATGGAGAACCAAAGAGATTGGCGCTGCCGGCCATCTATATTGTGCTTACAGAGAAGTTAACTCAACATGATATAAACCAATTTGTCGGCACTATCATCGATCCCGCTCCCTTCAGAGATTGGCGAAGCGTCTACAGCAGCTATTTAGGCTTAGCAAAGTTGCACAATAGTCGCAGTTTTCTGAATAACCTCTTTATCATCAGCGGTAAGAGTGAGAATTGGCAACTTAAAAAGCTGTATTCACAAGTAGAAGAGGCATTAAACAAACTCAAAAAAGATCTCCTCAAAAATAGCGCTAAAGTAATGGCACCTCGAACTCAGTTAATTGTATAGCTAGGTAGGTAAATACGCGCTTCAAATATAAATCCCTCTTAACATTCAATATATAGACACAAAAAAAGATACAAATAGATACCATTGTTAATCAAATAGATATTACTGACTGCCTTTGATATTGAATAGCCTAATTGTATATTTTATGGTAAAAATATCTTATAAAACTATTACCCACCACAATAATACTAAAGTGAGTTTTTCTATAAAACAATAACGGGACGATTGTGGGGAGGAAGTTAATATTTACAGCGTTTTATATCAAACCGACTCTTTTTTTGAAAAGGTATGACTGTGGCCCTTAATGTTTTTCTATTTTTAGTGTTGCTTATTTTATCACCATTATCCTTGGCTGATGAGCAGTATATATTTACCCCCCTTGAGTTAAAAATGGATAACATAGCAAATAGCTATGTAGCAGAACCATTAAAAAAACTTGAACAGCTAGAAATTTTACGCCATGAAAGTGCAAATTCATCTGTTGCAGAACGAGCCCTGATCAAGGCGTACGAATGTTCATTACGTGCGGGATTAACCCCGAAGTTAGCACAACAGAACCTAGATAAGTTGAAGCAACTATCACAAGAAAATCAATATAATCATTCAGTCAGGGCTGCTACTGCTCTTTGTCAATCGGATATAGCAAGGCAAAAAAACAACGGTGATTACGATATAGCTATCTATAAATCTTTCTTATTTGCACAGAAATCTAAGCTTGCAACATTAAGATATTGGGTAAGCTTAAACAGCAATAGCCTATTCACTAAATACAATGATATTGAGTCTTCAGAAAGAGCTTTAAACATTGCTTTCCAAGTCGCGAGTGATAACAACGATATATATAGACTGAATATGTCGTCGTTCGAACTGGTTAATACCTACAATAAACTGCAACAATATGAGTTAGCACTGGCCAACGCTATCATTGCCCAAGACACTATCGAAAAGTTAGATAATCAGTGGTATCAAGATAAAATTTATGTAAGTCACTCTACAACACTAAGAAATATGAAAAAGTATAGTGAGTCCTTAGCTTTCAGTAAAAAGGCGGTCATCAAAGCCAAAGAAAGAGGTGACGTAAGAGAATCTAAATTTATTCTATTAGATATTGCTTTAATATACTTATTTCAGGAAGAGTTGCAACTCGCTAACGAACTAGTCAAAGAAGTCTTAAACTACAGTACGACTTTTGATGACCAATACCTCCTTAATCAAGGGAAATTACTAAAAAGTTATATCTATTTATTTGAAAAAAAACAAGAACAATCTACCGTGTTATTTGAGGAAGTTGTCGATTACTTAGGAAGAGAAAATTACATTCTAAAGCAAATCGACAATTGGCAGCAGTTAATCGAAATAGCCGCTTTAGCAAACAACCAACAAGTAGTAGTTAAAGCACAAAAACAGTATAGCAAGCTGTTTAAACAACATAGCGCTAAAGAGCATGCTGCATTAGTGACGCTGCTGACACAGGTTTACGAGAGCATTAGGCAGGATGATGCGACCATTACACAGCAAAAAATCATTCAGACCTTGGAAAAGAAGGCTCAGCTAGAGCGGAATTACCACATACTACTCCTAATCACGCTAATTTTGGGTACGTTAATTGCTCTGTTTGCTATAAAAGCCCTATGGCGTAACGCCACTATTTATAAGGCCAATCAAGCTGAAATTAATCGCCAGCTTTTTTACGATCCTTTAACTCAGTGCTTTAACAGGCGCTATTACAAAGATGTGATAGCAAAAAGTCTGATGTCTAAAGATATTGAAGATGGCACAAGCTTTTTAGTAGCAATAGACATCGACAATTTTAAGTCTTTTAACGATACATACGGGCATGCGGCCGGGGATGTGGCGTTGCAGTCGATGGTCAACTCATTACAATCAGATCTACGCGCTAATGACCGGGTAGTTCGCTTTGGCGGTGAAGAGTTCCTTATGGTGTTATCACCTAATGATAGCTTTAAAGTGGAAGTGGTGATTGAGCGTATTATGCAGTTGGTGAGAAGCACTCCAATTATCATCGAAGATAAACCAAGAAATATAACAATCAGCATTGGCTACGTCCCTGTTGGCAAAGTCAACCACACTTCAGAGCTTGACGCCTTACTTAAGCTGGCTGACAAAGCACTATATCTAGCAAAAGAAAACGGCAGAAACAGAGCGGTAGGAGTATACGACCTGCAGTGTCCAGCGAGTGCAGTCGACAATATTACAATTGCCCATAAAAATGCCCTACTCAAGCTTACAGAGATAACATCTAGCTATACAAAAAATTCTGCTTAGGGCGTTAGATCTTTCGAACTTAGCTTTTATTCGAACCCAATGCTTTTAAAGCTAGGCATGACACGCATTGCCTCAAATTCTAGTGGGCCGTTTATTCACACGTTGAACGGTAGGCATTCAGTTCAATCAGCCCTTGTAGAATAATACCGTGATAACGAGCTTTAACTAACTGATAGTCCAATTCCGGGGCAAAGTAGTAGGTCACCTCCTCTGCACCCGTCTGTTTCACAGGGATCACAGCTAGCTCGCCCCACGGCTTGATTTTTGTAGTTTGTAGCTGCTGCACATAAAGCTGGTAGGGTTCAATGGCATCTGATGCTTGCCTGACTAAGGCAAATTGGGTGCGACCTTGCAGTAAAAAGTGACGCATTTGAATGGCAAGCGTATCAACATCTCTAAGTGCAATGGCCTTTGAGTGATAGTGGTCAATATCACCATCTATATCTACCTCAGTATCTCGGCCATTATTACTAAAAGAGACCTGCATATCCCTTGCACGAAAGCCTGTGACCTTTTGGTGAAACTCATCAGTTAGCCATTCGTCCGTTTTCGTTGACCAAGACAGCTCTGCACGCTGTTCATAGCGAGTGCCAATACCCAAAATGCTAGCTTTGCTGCTTGATGTCACTACCGCAGTTTTACCTTGCCAATTTTCGGTTCGTTCCATAGTGCCAGTGTGAATACCACTTAAATAAATATCGTAACTGGCGCTGCGATTACACTGTTTAACCAACTCTTTTGACTTTGCCGTTTGCGCAGAAACTTGTATAGCTTGCGCCTGCTCAACCTTTGACGGCTGGGCAGATACAGGTAAAGCAAGCACTATAACTAGGCTTAACAAGCTCAATTTCAGGTAAGCAGCGAATTGATTCATGCCTAGAATACTTCATTCACGTTGAGGTAAAAGTTAGTTTCATTTTCACCCACGCCAATATCGAGGCGTAAGTTGATATTGTCTTTTATTTTAAAACGGAAACCGGTGCCATATGAAGTCATAAGCTCTTCATTCAGGTCACTCACCTTAGAAGCTACACTGCCAACCCCGCCCCAAAAAACCATGCCGTAACGCTGGAAGATAGGTAAACGATATTCAACTTGCCCCATCATCATCTGCTTGTCACGGTAGCGACCTTTGATATAACCGCGCATGGCACTTGAGCCACCTAAATCTGG
The DNA here is from genome assembly GCF_041470405.1 of Shewanella sp. 10N.286.45.A1. NCBI lineage: Bacteria > Pseudomonadati > Pseudomonadota > Gammaproteobacteria > Alteromonadales > Shewanellaceae > Shewanella > Shewanella sp. 10N.286.45.A1. The sequence continues at coordinate 4,059 of NZ_JBFRMK010000194.1, read as the reverse complement.
CAGCATGTTCCAAGGCACATCGCCATCAGTGAATTTGCCTTGAACTTGCCATGCTATCAGCCCAGGAGCAGAGCTTAGCAAGGATGTAGAACTTAAATCGATGTAGTTAGCAAGCTCTAGGTTATAGGTTGAGAACGCCGAATACTTACTGTTTTGATACAGACCCGCATCCATCTGGAATAACCAGCCTTTAGTGGCATTTAAGCGGTAATCTCGCGAGTCATAAGTACTGGTCACCACCACACCCGAGCTAAAATTGCTCGGTAAAGTCGTATCAGCATCGACTGGCAGTCCCGTTTCAACTAATTCTAGTTTGTCAGCACTGGCATAAGTTAAGTCAGCCCCAACACCTAGAAAGTAATTATCAGCGACTTCACTCATCCAGCGTGGTTTAAAGCTATAAACCTGCTCTTCAAATTCATGATGATTTGCGTCAACATTACCATCTTCGATACCTTGGCCATAATAAACAGACGCTTCATTGTGTAGTTCTAACCCGAGTAATAAACGCTGCTTGCCACCGTTGAAAAAGGTCATATTTTCAACTTCAACGCCATAAGAGTTGTTCATCGACACAAATGAGTTTAGTACCAATGATGACGGTTGCTCGTCAGCTTTTGCGCCATCAGTTTTGTACAAACCGACCATCAACAAACCCACACCAAACTTCTTCTCTGGCGTGTAATAGGCTGTTGGCAAATAGCTCATATCAATCGGCTTGCTCTCATCAAACTCACCATCAGCACCAAATACCGACAGAATGTCATCAACCCAAGTTGGCTCCATATCTTTAGGGGTCTCAAATAGCGGTTCAACCGCAACGGCGACATTGGAAAAGGCAAAAAGGGTCAGTAATAAAATCCGTTTCATAAATACTCGAATCGATAAAGGAAAATAGTAGGATTGTAGCGACGTATGCTGCATTAGAAGTCTCAAGCAGAGTCGCCAAACAGGTCAATAATAAACTTGCGAGCGCATTCTACCATTACAACAGTTTTCAACAATTATTTTTTACGCCAAAGTGACTCAGTAGCCTTTAGGTAAGTAACAGGCCACCATCACAATAACAAAACCTCATCACACAAATATAATGGGGTTACTATAACTATCTAATTGCTGCTCAAGTTTGTCCCACTCGCTATTACAGTCATCAAGCTTTTCATCAATTGAATCAATAGCCGTTTTATAGGCTTGCGATCTCTGCTCTGCTTGCTCCAAGGTGCTAAAAAATGGCAAAGCATCACCTACAGGAAGCTGCTGAACTGGATTAAGTTCAGCCACATCGGCGCAGAGAATCGTTGGAAAAAGACATAACAGAATTAGCTTTCTCATAAAATCCTTTTTCAAATCGAGGCTCATTTTTTATTTAATACCTACAGACCCGCCGCAGATAAATGGATATAAGTCTTTTATTTGATTAAATATAGTCGATGATGAGAAAAGTACACATTTTTGAAACGATGGCAGATAAATGAGTTACTGATGAGTAATAAAATAGGCGTTTAAAGGGCTAATGATTGAGCAAAATACTGGGAGTAAAGCGAGAAATTGAACATAGAAATGAGTCGATAAAGCATGAATCAATATGGCTAAAGCCCACTGGCTGTGGGCTTAGCAAAACCGCGTACTAGAATGGTGCAAGCAGCCCTATAATCGTAGCCACTGCATTAACTCATTGGCACCAATAACGCCATATTGCCTTTTTATCAGCCTGCCTGCAGGATCAAATAGCAGTACTTCTGCAGATTCAGCACGATAAGTCGCAATCATCTTATCGCCATCGGGGGTGCCTGCTCTAGCCAATAAAAACAGTGCATTATCGCCAAGATGGGCGCGAGCTTCATTCATCTGCTCAGTTTGGCTGTTACTTATCGCAAGCCCTGGATCATAAACAAAGACCACTGCAGGCTTACCTGAACCTATCTCTTCATGAGTCGCCTTAAAGCCTTTAGGCATGACCATCAGCAACAACCAAACAGCCACAACAATCGATGCTATAACCCCAAGTACGACCCAAGGTTTACGGCTACTAGTGTTCGAGCTACTGTCTGAATTACGACTATCCATGATGATAAGCCTCTTTTAAAAATGACATAATTAGCATTTCAGTTTAATAAACTTAGCTGAAATAAGTATGAATAATTCAATACAGCTAGTGTTTGTTTTGCTAAAAATCGCTTTTCAGTCCCACTTATCACGGCAAATAAGTGACTTTACATCACATTTCTCTTAATTAGACTAAATTGACAGTTGTTAGCTAGGAACTAATATTGCTGTAATAGACTCAATTAGATAATGATTAAACTTTATCTCTGCGAAAGCATAAGATTCTCTAAATAATGAGGCAACATATTAATGAATACACTTAGCAAAATATTGATAGGTTCAACGATTAGCATCGCGGCATTAAGCACAGGTGTACAGGCCAGCGATCTTACCTGCAAAGTAAAAGGTGCTGATGATGTCGTTATGAATAACATTACGATTTTGCGTTCTAACGAATCAATCGTGAAGATTGATGGCAGCTATAAATCACCAGTGATGAGTAACATCTATCGCATCGATGCGGTAGATGGCAAAGATATTAGCGCTACACCTACCTACTTATATTACAACCACTATCCATTAGCCGATCACCAACTGCTAGCAACAGTTCAAGTTGATGGTCAAGAAGCTTTTAAAGGACTTTGTACCGTCAGCGAAGAGATGTAATTGCCAAAACTGTGCGCCAATATCTCAACGGCTAAGTATTACCAGAGCAATAATAAATAGTTTAATACTCTGGTAATGCCATCACAGCATCAATAAGTCGCATCATCGATATTCTCTCAGATAGCTTAAACATTTCCCTAAACCCACGACAAGTTCGCCTAGCCTAAAGAGAGTAAATAAGATTAATCAGTATTAAACACTGCTCGCTCTGCGAGAGTTTAGCCGTTCTAAAGCACCATTCAAATTGATTGATAACGAATCGATTCCATTTACTTGCCGCAATCATCCCACAATGACATTTTCTTCACTTTGCAAACAATACAATAGCGTCGACTTCATCTAACAAGAGAAAGGCATGACTAAATTCGACCTGGCCATTACCCAGCCAAACATCAACAAATCGGCTGTCGCAGGCTCAGTATCACCTCAAAATGATACTGGTTTTTTGTGGGGGTTATTCTTGCTAGTGACAGCATTTATTTTACTAATGAAAGAGAGTGTTAACTTCGCTTATTTCTTTAAAATCAATCAAGCGAGTCAACATTTTAGTCCCGAGCTTTTGGCAAGCATTACCGACATGGGTAACGGAGTTGTAACAGGTAGCATTCTAGTCATGATCCTCTGCTTCAAACCTGCTTGGATTTTACGAGTACTTCTAGCTGCAGCTATCTGCCTAGTGGTGACACATCTATTAAAAAGCTACTTTGATGCACCGCGTCCAGCCGCACTGTTAGAGCAGATAAATATTGTCGGCGATGCTCGCCACAGTAAGAGCTTTCCTTCAGGTCATACTGCTACCATTTTCTTACTCGCTGGCACAGCCTATTTAGCATCTAGACGCTTGCTTAGTCGAATATTCTTTGTCTCTCTTGCAATCGTAGTCGCTGTATCGCGGATCTCTGTTGGTGCCCACTGGCCGATTGATATAGCTTTAGGAGCGATTATTGGTTGGAGCAGTATTTATGTGGCATCACTAATCTGCAAAGAGAGATCACTATCACCGCGGTACCAATACCTTATTTTAACGGCATTGCTGTTGCTGCTTGGCACCTTGAGCGCTATGAGTAAAAATGAATTCCCTCAAATGCCTATTGTTGAAAAGTTGCAGCAACTGTACTTGGTCGTGGTTGCATTTAGTTTATATATCAGCTATTTATTCAACCGCCATATGACAACTAGCAATGTTGTTCATTGAATTAAGAGCTCATCAAGAGGGGGCGAATAACGAGTTGTTCGTCCCTGATATCTAACTAGGGGCTGTTGATCTTTCGAGCTTAGTTTTTGTTCGAATTCAATTGTTTTAGTACAAGGCTTGAGCGATGATGCTTAGCTGGCTAAGTGAAAAGC
>NZ_JBFRMK010000193.1:0-16624 GCF_041470405.1 Shewanella sp. 10N.286.45.A1 | reverse complement strand
GCATTAATGACATTCACCATATCTGACCATCCAGAGATGGAAGGAATGCCTCAAGCATGTCAGGAACAAGTTTGGGTCATGTGACGAGCAATAAATGAAGGACATAGTGAAACTTGGTTCAAGCTCAATAAAGCAGCATCAAAGCCGCTATAGCTCGCCTGTAAGGAGCGTTTTTGGCTTGCTACTTCGCTGTCGAATAAACTCATAAAGGAACAACCATTGTGCCATTACTCACTTTGGATTGCCTGGCTTGAATTAGTTCGTCAAAAACACTTTGAGTAGATCAACGTCCTTTAATAATTGACACAACACACGCAATTTTTATCTTTAATTGATCTGTCAGATACTAGGGGCTGCTTGTTAGTCCTTATAAACCTAAATAAGCCGTGCATAGCGGTGAGTTTCTTACATCGTTGACATTTGAATAATTAAAAGAGGAAAAGATGCTGTCTAGCCTCCATGCCAAACAGACTTAAGTAAGTTCCCAGCTGGAGCAAAATCATCAAAATCTTGGGAAGATTGATTTAGCTGCTCCTAATTGTCGAAATGCGACCTTAATTAACATTCTGACAACAACAGTGTAAGCACAAAATCAAACAAATGAAAGCGCTTACATTTATTTTTTTGATAAATTTATTGTAATAACTAAGAAAATCCTACTTACCCGGCTAGCGTTATAACTACCATTCACCACAAGGAAAGTGATATGTACCACTCGGTATGGGAAAGGCAGACCCACTATCCGTTGTCGGCGTTTTTTGCGCTATAAATATATATATTTCATTGCAACTTCCTGATTAGCCTCAGTTGGCAAAAAAAGTAAATATAAATATTTCTTAAAAATTAAAATCAAGAAATAGACTCACGCTGCAATCCCTTGCTCAGCATGCTTTCGCCCCCACCTACCGCACAGCTCAAGTTGCTTTTTTGTTAACTACCGGTGAATTAATGTTGACCTTGTTCACAAATTCCCCTAGGTTTGTGTAAGCGCTTACAAAGTGGTCTAGTTATTTTTTTTAAACTTTTTTGTAAGCGCTTACATTTAGAGAAAAATTAAAACTATGATTGAATGACTCTGGGGGATAGAGATGAAACAGCAACTATTTAAAAAGACGAGGCTAGCAACCAGCTTGTCGTTGGTGCTAAGTGCATCAACGATGGCACCGGTTTATGCAGCTGAAGCAGAAGATACAGAAAACGCAGCGAATGAAAATATGGAAGTCATCGCTGTAACGGGTATTCGTGGCAGTTTAGTCAAATCGATGGACGTCAAGAAATCATCTGACGGCATTGTCGATGCAATTTCAGCAGAAGACATCGGTAAAATGCCAGATTCAAACTTAGCAGAATCGATGCAACGAATTCCAGGTGTCTCTATTGACCGTCAAAATGGTGAAGGTAGTCGCGTCTCTGTTCGTGGTTTCGGTGCAGATCGTAACCTAGTTTTACTCAATGGCCGTCAAATGCCGGTGACGACAGGCTCTCGTTCATTTGATTTTGCCAACATCGCCTCAGAATCGATCAGCGGTGTAGAGATAAGAAAAACCAGTGTAGCTTCAAGCCCTACAGGCGGTATCGGTGCGACGATTGATGTATTAACTCATCGCCCATTCAATACTCCAGGTCTAAAAGCAACATTTGGCGCCAAAGCGGTTGATGATACATCAACTGATAAAGGTAGCATTACCCCTGAGCTTTCGGGTTTATATTCAAATACTTTTGCAGATGACAAGTTTGGTATCTCAATCTCTGCCAGCTACCAAGAGCGTGAAAGTGGTAACCAACAGGCGCAAGTCGGCACGGGTTGGAGAAGCTTTCCTGGTAGCGCAGACAATACTACTGACTGGGGCGGCGTACAAAAAGATAATCAAGTCAATCGACCTGGTGATGATGATATCTATTCAGTTCCACAAACTACAGTATATCGTTTTGAAGAGCAGCAGCGTACCCGTACTAACGGCCAATTAGTGCTGCAATACAGCCCAGTTGACTCATTAGTTGCCACGCTTGATTACACTTATATGCGTAATGATATCGACACCCAATATAACGATGTATCTGCCTGGTTTACCTTTGCTCCTTCAGAGAATACTTGGACAGACGGCCCAGTGTCATCACCACTGGTGTATTCAGAAACCTATGGCAGCCCTCAAGATCTTTCTATGGCAGCCGGTGATTACGGTGTCCGTAACGAAAGTGGTTCTTTAGGCCTTAATCTTGATTGGCAAGTTAGCGACAATTTAAATCTAACATTAGACATGCATAAGTCTGATGCTGAAAACAAACCAAACCATATCTACGGTAGCAGTAATACACTGAGTACAGCCGGCTTTATACGAACTAGCGCCGCCACTGATTTCTCGAAAGACCTACCCGCACTAGCTGTCGGCAATGGCAATAATATTAAACCATCGGACATGCGCGTTACCGGTAGTGTATTTGGCAACTCTCGCAATAAATCAGAAATTGATCAGTACCAGTTAGACGGTGAATATTTGTTTGAACATTCTGGTAGCATTGATTTTGGTATCGCACTAACGGATGTCAACAATCACTCTCAATCTGTCAATGTACAACGAAATGATTGGGGCGGTGTAGGTCAACAGGGAGATTTTGAAGATGAGTGGTTCCCTGCAGACACCATCCATGACAAGTTTGATGCAAGCAAAGGTAACTTTGCTGATGCTGACGGTGATTTCGACCTACTAGATACCATATTCTTTTGGGATTTTGATGCGGTACGTGGTCGTGCAGAAGAGCTTTATACTGCTGCAGGTTATGTTGGCGCAGGTGATTGTGGCACTGATTTTTGCCCATCGACTCAATATGCGATGGACGTAGACCGTTATACAGAAGAAGAATCAACATCAGCTTATATTCAGTATAACTTTGAGTCAGAATTTGGCGACATGCCATACGATATCCATATTGGTCTGCGCTACGAGAAGACCGATGTGACTTCAACCTCAGCGGTAGCCAGCTATGATGGCGCTGATTGGATAGCGGATACCGAAATTGCGCTAGTCGCTACCGGTGATCAAGTGTTCCAGACTCAAACTGGCGATTACGACTACTACCTACCAAACGTCAACTTCAACATCGAAGTTGTTGAAGATGTAATGTTACGTGCTGCCTACAGTGAAACAATTGGTCGCCCTGATTACACCTCTATTCAAGGTGGTACTGTAGTAGGAACACTCGCTAACCGAGCAGGCGGCAGTGGTACAACGGGTAACCCTAGCCTATTGCCTCTTGAATCAACAAACTACGACTTGTCAGCAGAGTGGTATTACTCACAAACTAGTTACGTGTCTGTGGGTTACTTTAGAAAAGATACTATTAACGGTATCGACAATGTCAAAGTTGAATCAGATATCTACAACATTGCCAACCCTACGGACGGAGCAAAATATGATGCCGCTGTAGCAGCTGTTGGTACCGACGCAGGTAATATTCGTCAGTGGATTTTTGATAACTATCCAAATGATCCATTTGTTGATGTTGCAAACGGCATAATCTCGGGCAACTCAGCCGAAGATAATACCTTGCTGTTTGATTTAGACACGCCAGCCAATAGTAAAGACAAAACCACTATTGATGGTTGGGAATTTGCAGTGCAGCATTTCTTTGGCGAGTCTGGCTTCGGTGTGATTGGTAACTACACCTTGGTTGATGCTGGTGATAGCTATAATAACTATTTACTAGAAGATCAAGCTGTTGAAACCAATATCAGCGATACCGCTAACCTTATCGCAATCTATGACAATTACGGCTTCCAAGCACGTCTTGCCTATAACTGGCGTGATGAGTTCCTAAGCTCTCGTGGCCAGGGAACAGGTCAAAACCCTGAATACACAGAAGCATACTCGCAAGTTGATTTTAATATTAGTTACGATATTGAATCGCTTGAAGGGCTAACAGTATTCTTTGAAGGCCTTAACATCACCAATGAATATACACGTACTCATGGCCGAGCAAGCCAGCAAGTGTTGAACCTAACACAAACGGGTGCACGTTATAGCTTAGGTGCGCGATACACCTTCTAGAACGTATAGAAAAGATGAAGCCAATGCTGTGGCTTCATCTTCTTTTTCTATTTAGGGATTAACATTATTTTTATTAAGCCATTTTTACCCAACATTCGTTGGCCTCAAGCTTTACATATTCAACGTAAATCTTGATACATAAAGTGACTGGATCTACTCCTACAGCAAGGTTATATTGGCAAAGGTTAATTAGTTGTAACAAACCGCAAAACCAATTAACCCAATATAGATAAACACTGTAAAAGAGTGACTTAATAAAAATAAAAATAGGTCTAGCAGTATGAGTAACGAAATTAAAAGAGTGATCATTGTAGGTGGTGGAGCAGCAGGTTGGCTAACCGCGGGGGTTATTGCTGCTGAACACATTGATGTTGCTGCAACCCCATCGCAACGTACGCTAGAAGTTATTCTTATTGAATCACCACAAGTGCCCACCATCGGCGTCGGCGAAGGTACTTGGCCTTCAATGCGCGGTACGCTCAAAAAAATGGGCATTTCTGAAACCGAATTTATGATTGAGTGTGACGCCAGTTTCAAGCAAGGCTCAAAATTTATCGATTGGTTACACTCACCCGCTACCGCAAGCTCGGATAAAGCCCCACTTGATAGCCAAAGCTATTATCACCCGTTTTCTCTACCCAGCCATTTCAATGAGATTAACCTCGCTAAGCATTGGCAAGCCCATAAACAGCAAGTTTCATTTACTAACGCAGTGACTTACCAAGGTAGGCTTTGCGATCAAGGCTGTGCCCCCAAACTCATTTCTACGCCTGAATATGAGTGCAATGCCAACTATGGTTACCATTTAGATGCCGGAAAATTTGCTCAGTTTCTGCAGCGTCATTGCTGCCAACAGCTTGGCGTGCAGCATATTGTCGATCATGTTGAATCTGTTAGTAGTCAGGACAACGGCGATATTGCTGCGCTAAATACAAAGTCCAACGGCACCATTAGCGGCGATCTATTTATTGATTGCAGCGGTTTCAAATCATTACTTATTGGCGAACATTATCAAGTGCCTTTCATTGAGAAAAAGTCGGTGCTGTTTAATGACTCAGCCTTGGCGGTACAAGTGCCCTATGAAAACCAACAAAGCGCCATTAGCTCTTGCACCCACTCAACCGCACAATCGTCAGGTTGGATATGGGATATAGGCCTGCCCTCACGCCGCGGCGTCGGTTACGTATACTCTAGCAGCCACACTGATGATGACCGTGCAGAAAGCGAGTTACGTAGTTACCTGTTATCAAGTATGAGCAAATCACAGGCAGAGTCGGCATCACTTAGGAAAATAACATTTAACCCCGGTCACAGAGGCCACTTTTGGCATAAAAACTGTGTCGCAGTGGGCATTGCCGCGGGCTTTATCGAGCCACTAGAAGCATCGGCACTCGCACTTATTGAACAATCAGCAAAGATGATCAGTGAACAGTTGCCGCAAAACCGTCAAGCAATGGAGTTAGTGGCTAAACGTTTCAATGAAAAGTTTTTACAGCGCTGGCGTCAGGTGGTCGATTTTCTCAAATTGCATTATGTCATCAGTCAACGTGACGACTCCGACTATTGGCGTGACAACCGCGATAGCACCTCAATACCGCAGTCTTTACAGCAACAATTAGCGTTGTGGCAGCATCAACAACCCTACTCTTACGATATCACTGAAACCGAAGCGTTATTTCCAGCGGCTAGCTTTCAATATGTGCTGTTTGGTATGGGCTTTAACAGTGCGCCAACACGCTACATAAAACAAGCAGAGCAAGAAAAGGCCATGGCACTGTTTCAACAAAATAATCAACATAGTAAGCAATTGCTCTCGGCACTACCAAGCAATAGAGCACTACTCGATAAAGTTCATCAATTTGGTTTTCCTAAAATATAACGACTTAAGCAACTATAAAGAATAAAAAAGGAGTCAAAATGACCATGCAAACAGCAACCCAAGCACCAAACAACAATGTCATGCTAAATAGTATTGAACACAAAGATCTCAAGGTTATTACCGATCACTCTGCGCAATATGGCGATAATGTATGGTATTCATTGACCTTTCCAGTTGAGTTCAGAAGTGTACAAGCCCACTACCCTATTTTCTTCCAAAAAGATCCACAAACGGGTCGTTTCTTCTCGGTGGCACTGTTTGGCTTTAAAGATCAAGAGAATTTATTCTTAGAAAACGGCCATTGGCAGGCATCGTACGTTCCTTTAGCAATAAGACGTCAGCCATTTTTGATCGGTAGTCAAAATATAATGGAAGATGGTGTACAAAAAATGCAACGAGTACTGCATATTGATCTCAATAACCCAAGAGTGAGCACCGACCAAGGTGAACCGCTGTTTCTTGAGTTTGGTGGAAATACGCCGTTCCTCGATACTGCTGTAGACATGTTAGATGTCATCCATAACGGATTAGAAGACAGTGACCACTTTATTGAAGCGCTACTCAAATTTGAACTGCTAGAATCCTTCACTTTAGATGTCGAGCTTAATAACGGCAGCAAGCATCAAATGATTGGTTTTTATACCGTCAATGAAGACAAACTAAAAACGCTTTCAAGTGATAGTTTAGCTCAGCTGCATGACAAAGGTTATCTACAAGCCATCTATATGACGATTGCCTCACAAGCCAATATTCGCACACTGTTGGATAAGAAAAACAAGCAGATAGAACAGTAGTTTTTTGTCCATTGATGTAAGCGGTTACAGAACAAGGTGTACTTATGTTAGCAGTCGAACAGAGCGTCAAACAGATAAGTAATTGCAAACCAGGTGATATTCCTGAGTTTGTATTGTCATCGACGCAGCCGCTGATTTTAAAAGACTTTGCTACCGAGTGGCCATTGGTTCAAGCAGGTAAGCAATCTACCCAAGCTGCGATTGATTATTTACTTCAATTTTACAGTGGTGTGCCGGTAACGGCTTGTTTTGGTGAAAGTGAGCACCAAGGCAGAGTGTTTTATAATGAGCAACTCACTGGCTTTAACTTTAGAGCCAGTCAGGTTGATTTAAGGCAGGTGTTTGACAAGCTGTTATCGCATATAGACGACGAGACGCCGCCAACACTGTATGTCGGCTCTACCGAAGTCAACCGATGGCTACCAGGGTTTGCAGCCGATAACCCACTCGCAATAGACGATATAAAACCATTGACCAGCGTTTGGATAGGTAACCAAAGCCGGATCGCCGCGCATTTTGACTTTCCTAATAACCTTGCTTGCTCGGCTGTTGGTCGTCGTCGCTTTACCCTGTTTCCTCCGGAGCAGATAGACAACTTGTACGTGGGGCCGATGGAGTTGTCTCCCGGTGGCCAGGACATCAGCATGGTGGACTTTCACGCGCCAGACTTTGACAAGTATCCAAAGTTCCAACAAGCCATTGAGGCGGCGCAAGTTGCTGAACTTGAACCTGGTGATGCACTCTTTATTCCCAGTATGTGGTGGCACCACGTCGAAGCACTTGATGCCATTAATGTGCTAGTCACTCATTGGTGGCGAGACTCAGCAGCGTATATGGGCAGGCCAACTAATGCACTGCAACACGCTATTTTAAGCTTGCGAAGCTTACCAATTGCCCAACGTAAAGCGTGGCAAGCGATGTTTAACCACTATGTCTTTGAACATGAACTTCACGACACAGACCATATTGCAGAGCATGCTCAAGGAATGCTGTCACTGCCTATTGATGAATTATCTGCGCGAAAATTACGTGCTGACTTACAAAATAAATTAAAGCGTTAAGCCATTAGTTTGCGCTGATTAAGGACATATGATGAATACAAATAAGCCAATTAAAAATGTCGTCATTGCCGGTGGTGGTACTGCAGGTTGGATGGCAGGCGCCGCACTGTCAAAGCTACTTGGTAAAAACCTTAATGTGAGTTTAATTGAATCAGACGATATTCCAACCGTCGGTGTGGGTGAAGCCACCATTCCAACCTTGCATGTATTTCATCGCTTGCTGGGGATTAACGAGCAAGAGTTTATGGCGGCGACCAATGCCACTTTTAAATTGGCGATATCATTCGAGAATTGGCGCGATGAGAATCAAGACTACCTACACTCCTTTGGATTTTTGGGTAAGGACTGCTGGGCGGCTGGATTTCAACACTTTTGGCTAAAGGGCCGTGAAAAAGGCTTTGCCAGTGAAATCGGCGACTACTGCGCCGAACACCTTGGCTCACGCACAGGTAAGTTTGCAGTATTGCCAAATCAAGACTTAAACCATGCTTATCACCTTGATGCGGGGCTATACGCAAAATTCCTTAGAACAATTGCAGAGCAACATGGCATCAACCGCATTGAGGGTAAGATTACTGAGGTTAACCTCAATCAACAAGATGGCCAAATCGAGAGCCTATTGTTAGCCTCTGGACAGTTAGTTGAAGGCGATCTCTTTATCGATTGTACCGGTTTTAGAGGCTTGTTGATTGAAGATGCATTGCATACTGGTTTTGAAGATTGGTCTCACTGGCTGCCTTGCGACAGTGCCATTGCCGTGCAAACAACCACCACCAACACGCCAGTTCCCTATACCCGCTCTATAGCACGTGAATCGGGTTGGCAGTGGCGTATTCCGCTGCAAAACCGCACCGGTAACGGACTGGTATTCTGCAGTAAATATATGACTGATGAGCAAGCAAAGCAGTTATTACTCGACAATATTGAGGGCGACCTACTTACTGAGCCTCGGGTCATCAAATACAAGACCGGCACTAGACGTAAGCACTGGAATAAAAACTGTGTCGCCATTGGGCTCTCAAGTGGCTTTATTGAACCTCTTGAATCCACCAGCATTCACCTTATCCAGCGCGGTATCGTACGCTTAATGCAAATGTTCCCTGCGCAAGGTTTAGTACAAGCTGATATTAACGAATTTAACACGCAGACTAAGTTTGAAACCGATAATGTGCGTGACTTTATCATCTTGCATTATCACGTCACCCAAAGGCGAGACAGCAAGTTCTGGCGTTACTGCTCAAGTATGCCAATTCCTGATTCTCTTGCCCATCGGCTAGAGATGTTTGCTGCTGCAGCCAAAGTATACAAGTATCCCAATGAACTGTTCGGTGAAAGCTCTTGGATCCAAGTGATGTTAGGTCAAGGTATCGAGCCTAAGCAGTATCACCCTATTGTTGACATGATGGCAGATGAAGAGCTTGAGGCATTTTTGAATAACATTAAGAGTGTGGTGAAACGCAAAAATGACAACCTCCCCCATCATTATGATTTTATTCAGCATTACTGTAAATCGCCAATAATGTAGACACTAGATGGCTTTATTTCTCCCTAGCACCAAAGAGCGAAATAAAGCCCTGTAAACATACTCACAAAAACAGTTAACTGGGTTACATTAAAATGTCGCAGAATCTAATTACCGTTAACCCCGCCGCCACGCCAAAAGTGATCTTAATCGGTGAGGAAAAAACACCTGTCGTCATCATAGATAACTTTAGCTTAAGCACTGATGATATTATTACTTATGCCACCACAGAGGCAGATTTTAAAGACGACCTTAACTCCTATTATCCAGGAATTAGAGCAGAGCTTCCCCGTGGATACGTCAAAGCAGTGATCGATGCTGTTTTTCAAGGGATCTATCAGTGTTATAACATTCCGCGACAGTTACGACTCAAGCCTCAAAGCCTATTTTTATCACTGATCACCCGTGAGGAATCAGCGCTATCGACCTTACAAAGAATGCCACATTTCGATACGCCCAACCCCTATTACTTTGCCATCATGCATTACTTAAACCCTAATGAGCATGGACCTACTGGTTTCTTTCGACATAAACCGACTCAATGGGAACGGATCAGCGAGCAACGTTGTCAGCCCTATTTTGACGCAGCGCAGAAGCACATTGAATTAAATGGTGAACCCAAGCAAGGTTACTGCAACCAGAGCAATCATCATTTTGACCTATATGAGCAGATTCAATACCGTCCAAACAGACTAGTGATCTATCCCGGTAATTTACTACACTCCAGCATTGTTAACACTGCTAAGGATATCGACAGTAGTCCAGTGACAGGCAGGCTCACCGCCAATATATTTATCGATTTTCAATGAACTCGGGATCAAGAATATCAGCTTTAACCCTATCGCCACTTCAATAAACTAATACGGAATTTAGAATGAAGCGTCCTGTTATTAATACATTAGCCCTTCGCAGCTTGGTTATCTCAACCTTTTTAGTTACAGCCCCTATGGTCTGTGCTGAAACTCAACTGAAGCAAACCATTTATGACGATATGGGCTTAGTTGAACCTAGTCGTCCACTTCTGCAGCAGCGTCTAGATCTGGTGGAGCAAACAATTCAAACGCTATTGCCACAAATGACACTGGCCGAAAAAGTCTCTTTAGTTCATGCCAATGGTAAATTCACCACCGCCGCGATTGAACGCCTAGGGATCCACGAAATGTGGCTATCTGATGGGCCGCACGGTGTTCGCCATGAAATCGAGCGTAATAGCTGGAACTCGGCAAATTGGACCAGTGATTACTCAACTTATCTCCCGGTATTAACTGCGGTCGCCGCAAGTTGGAATACCGATATGGCAACCTTGCATGGCGCGGTGCTCGGCAGCGAAGCACGACACCGCGGTAAAGATCTTATTCTAGGACCTGGCGTTAATTTGGCAAGGTTACCGCTTTATGGCCGTAACTTTGAATATTTGGGAGAAGATCCCTATCTGGCATCGAAACTTGTGGTGCCACAAATTAAAGCCATTCAAAAAAATGATGTTGCCGCCACCATCAAACATTATGCGCTCAATACTCAAGAGTTAAACCGCACAGGGGTTAATGCTAAACCAGACGAACGTACTCTACGTGAAGTATACCTGCCCGCCTTTGAGGCGGCAGTAAAACAAGCCAATGTTTATGCCATGATGGGTTCATACAACGAATTTAGAGGCACAAACGCTAACCAAAGCAAACACCTCGTCATGGATATCCTTAAAGGGGAATGGGGTTATAAAGGATTACTGGTGACGGACTGGAATGTAGATATCAATACCTATGACGCTGCCGTCAACGGTTTAGATCTTGAAATGGGCACTGATGTTCCGCATTACAAAGACTACTTTCTAGCCGAACCACTGATTAAAATGATTAACGCAGGGAAAGTACCTGTCGCGGCACTCGATGATAAAGTCTCGCGAATACTCAGGGTGCAACTGAGTATCGGCATGATGGATAACTACCGCCTTGCTGGCCAACGTAATATTGCTTCCCACCGCGCCGCAGCCAGAAGAATTGCCGAAGAAGGAATAGTGTTACTTAAAAATAGCCGCCAAGTATTGCCGTTTGCTCAAGATAAAGTGAACAACATTCTCGTCCTAGGTCCTAATCTTGATAAGAAACATGGCTTAGGCGGCGGTTCATCAGAGGTAAAATCACTCTATGAGGTCACGCCACTGCAAGGTCTTCAAGATAAACTAGCTGGCAAAGCGAATATTATAGTCATGCGCGCCCAAAGCAGTAAACTTGCGCCAATCAGCAACGATTATCTCGCCACTCGACACTGGACTGGTACACCATCGTGGAATATTAGCTACTTTACCGATGAAAACCGTCAACAACTTATCGAGGAGTCTTGGATAGCCGACTCAGAGTTTAAACCATCAAGTCTAACTGCCGCAGGTACAGCTCAATTCATCACCATGAAAGCAGCAATAAAGCCACTGAAACCCGGTGTTCATACTTTAAAAATAACCGCTAAAGGTAAAATCAATATTAAAATCGATGGCAATTCAGTGATGCAGTTTGATAGCAGTTCAAGCGAAGTGTTAAGCAAGAATATCTCACTGGTGCAAAATAAAGATTACCAGTTCGAAATCGACTACAGCGGCAGTGAGGGCTATACCCTAGGCTGGGATACGCCTAATAAACTTTTTAATGCTGAAGATGAGTATTTAACGGCAGCAAAAAATGCAGATGCGGTGATCTACTTTGGTGGCCTTAGCCACAGCGATGATAGAGAGTCTATCGACAGAGCCGATCTGGTGCTCCCTAATCAACAGGATGAGATGATCACTAAGCTGATTGCCGCCAACCCTAATACCGTAGTGTTTATCACCGCAGGTAGCGCTGTCGAAATGCCTTGGGTAGACAAAGCTTCAGCCATCGTTTGGAACTCCTACAGCGGTATGGAAGGCGGTCATGCCGTTGCTGATATGCTCTTTGGCGATGTAAACCCAAGTGGCAAGATGCCTTTCACATTGCCTAAAAAGCTGCAAGATACCGCGCCAATTGCCCTAAATGATTATAACGCGGTAGAGTCACTCTATTCTGAGGGAGTATTTATAGGTCACCGTTGGTTCGAAAAACAAAACATTAAACCACTGTTTAGTTTTGGTCATGGTCTGTCTTACAGCAACTTTACCCTCAGCGGTATCAAGCTTTCTAACAAGTCCATCAACCTCAATGATACGCTTGAGGTTTCAGTCACTGTGACCAACACAGGCAGAGTAAGCGGCGCCGAAGTGGTGCAGCTTTATCTACATGATAAAAAGGCCAGCGTTGAACGACCAGTAAAAGAGCTAAAAGGCTTTGCTAAAATCAGCCTACAACCAGGTGAAAGCAAGCAAGTTATTATGCAGCTTAATCAACGCGATCTGTCTTTCTGGGATGAAAAATCAAATGATTGGTTAGCGGAACCAGGGCAGTTTGAAGTATTAGTCGGCACAAGTCTTGATTACATCCACCTACGTGACACCTTTAGGCTTAATTAATGGAAGTATAGATAAAGCTATCACTCTAATATTACCTAATAATATTAGAGTGATAGCTATGTTCAGCTCTCTCTGATCACGCCTAATTTACAATTCCCCCAATATATCTCAATACTTCTAAAGGATTTAGTAACGAATTGATTGTAATTTCCCCTTATATTGAATAACAAATCACTCTACACTGTCAGCTTTTAATGAAATACTTTAGAATGCGCTTCATTGACATAAGGGATCACAATGAAACTCAAATTATTAGCAGGACTATTTATTTTTGGCTGTAGCTCAGTTCAAGCTGCATGGTGGGTAGAGCCTACAGACCTGGCTCTTAGAGCCGATATCCAATTACTTTCCGATACAGGCATTATTGTCCAACCTATTACCACTTACCCATTAATGTGGGACGGGTTGAAACAAGATTTGGATAAGGCTGACCCCGCTAAGCTTTCCAATATTCAACGCAGTGCTTTTGAGCGAGTCAATCAAGCTTATAATAAAGATCATCGTGGTTTTAGCACTAAGGTAGAGCTTGCAGGTAGCAGCGATACCACTCGATTTATTGGTTTTGGCCAAGATTATCGTGATAAAGGCGAAGGTACTGTTAGCGCAGAAGTGACCAAAGATTGGTTCAGCGGCCGTCTTTCGGCAAGCTATCATGCAGATCCTATTGACGGTAACAGTACTCGCTTAGATGATAGTTTTGCAGCTGTAATGTTAGGCAACTGGATCGTTAGCGCTGGCGCACAACAAAAGTACTGGGGGCCAGGCTGGGATAACGGTTTAATCCAAACCACTAACGCTCGTCCAATGCCTGGTGTTACCTTAAGCCGCAATAACAGCCAAGCCTTTGAAACACCATGGCTTAACTGGATTGGCCCGTGGACTTTCACTACCGCATTCAGTCAAATGGAAAGTGACCGTCATGTGCCTGATACTCAACACTGGGGCGCTCGCGGCACAATAAGACCAATTTCAAAATTGGAAGTTGGTTTTTCTTGGACCATGCAGTGGGGCGGTGAAGGTTACGGTAATAGCCTGAGTGATTGGTGGGATGGCTTGTTTAATGGCGGAAAAACAGAAAGTGATCTTGAAAACGGCCAAGAAAATATGCT
Source organism: Shewanella sp. 10N.286.45.A1 (assembly GCF_041470405.1). Lineage (NCBI taxonomy): Bacteria > Pseudomonadati > Pseudomonadota > Gammaproteobacteria > Alteromonadales > Shewanellaceae > Shewanella > Shewanella sp. 10N.286.45.A1. The sequence goes on along the minus strand of NZ_JBFRMK010000193.1, from coordinate 2,738 downwards.
CGCAGGCTATGATTTTCGCTGGTCAGATACCGCCTTTGGCATTCCTTATGGTATCTACTATGAACGCACCCATGAAGATTACCACAATGGTAAAAACAGGCTGATCAATGCGGCCAACATGGGCGGTGTAGACTTTGTATTGGCCGACATTAACACCCGAGTATTTGTTGAGTACTCAGACACTAAGGTATCTTGTGGTATCGATCCACAAAAATACAACTGTTTGTATGAGCACGGCTTTTATCAAAGCGGCTACCGCTATTACGGCCGCAGCCTAGGCAGTACCTATGATAATGACTCAGAGACGTTAGTTGTCGGTGGTATCACTCAATTAGGTGGCGGTCAAAACATCACTAATAAACTCCGTTGGTTACGCCTTAATACCGACGGTATTGATACAGGCCGACCAGATGGTGGCAATCCTGTATCACCAGGTGAGTATGAGCGGGTATACCAATATGATACCAGCTACCATAGACCGTTTTATCAAGGTACTCTGAAAGTGGGTGGTACCGTCAGTTACAGTCAGTATGTTACCTCTGGTGGCGATGACTGGGACGCGACATTATACGCGGGTTGGGAAAGAAGCTTCTAAGCTTGGGGATTAGAACGTCTAAGCTCTAGCAAGATAGAAAGGCAAAAGTAGCGCTCTACTTTTGCCTTTTTTTATTTTCACCTTAAAAAGAGCTTATACTCGTTTCAATTAGCGATGATAACCTGTTGAAAATTGAGCATGGCTTTGAGCTGCAGTTGCCATTTAGCCTTCAACACACTTCCTTCTCGAACATCTAACTGCTGGCACACTCTTTTGCTATTTAGCGCGCTCTGTTTAGGCCTTCTAGCCAATACCTGTTCATGAGCAGCTTGCCAAGATAACGTAGTGATTGGTGTTATTCTGCAATGCGCTTTAATCAACTTATCATCTACTAACATCAATTGCTGGATCTGTTGCGCAAACTCAAACCAAGAGCAACTGTTCGCTGCTGCATAGTGAAACAGACTGTTAGGAGCAACACTATCACAACTGGATTTACCAATAAGCTGAGTGCTTATGTTTGGATTTATACTCGTTCCTAGGTAAGCGCCAAAACTAGTCACTTCCTTTTGCTTTATCAACTTAAAGATAATGACAGCTAGTGCTTCAGCCCAGCTCGGCGTGCCATATTGATCGGCAATAACTGATAATTGTTCCTTTGCGGCAAATAACTTCTGCATGGTATCGACAAAATTATCCCCTTGGCAGCTATAGAGCCAGCTGGTTCGGATAATAAAAGCCTGTTCGCCTAAAACCTGTCGTACAGCCAATTCACCTGCGAGCTTACTTTTACCGTAAACAGAAAGTGGCGATGGAGTATCTTGTTCGTTATAAGGTGAATGTTTCTCACCAGAAAAGACAAAGTCTGAAGAGATATGGACTAGCCTTGCTCCGTCACGTTTACAGCGCTCCGCCAGTAATTTAGGGCCATCAACGTTAACCTTAACAGCGCTTTCAGGGTCAGTTTCAGCATTATCAACGGCATTATATGCCGCGCAGTTAATCACCACATCTGGTTTTAGCTGTTTAAAAGAGGCATCTATGGCAACAGAGTCGCAGATATCTAACTCTCTGCGCGAAAACAGTCGCAACTCATCTTGTTCACTCAAACAGTTTGTAGCTTCAGGTAAGATATTGACTAAGGTCTGCATGGTTTGAGCTGTCATACGAGTAAAAGAGCCGCCTTTCACTTTTGCACCACTTAGGTGAGCGATTAATGCTAACGACTGAGCCAATTGACCATTGCCACCAGTAACCATTATTTTTATGGGAGCTTGCATAAGAGTGTAGATAGTAGCCTTTATAGAAGTTTTTCAAGCACGTTTATACAAGCTCGGCATACTCATCAAGTGAGTCATGGCCTCTTGCAGATAAAAAACACAACAAAGCTTCGGGGCTTCTGTTAAGTAACCGCTCTATTGGAAATTGCACCGCTTCAATCACCTCAACCGCTTTCTCAAAATCACCTAAGCTGAATGCAACATGGGAATCGGAACCCATGACTAACAATCCGCCTGCTTCTTTCACCGCCTGAGCAATCGCGGTGCAGCTTTTTTCACTGCCTTTGCGTGAGGTTAAAAATGAGGAGTTATTGATCTCTAGCGCTACATTATGCTTTGCTGCAGCTTGAGCGACTTTTTTAATATCAATCGGATATGCTGGATTGCCTGGGTGGCTAATAATATCGACCTTACCACTTTCAATACAATTTATTAGAGCTTGCGTATGATTTGCTACTGTTGATGGCGGAAAAACCGGTTCATGAAAGCCCGCTAATACGATATCGAGCTGCTGTAAATAATCACCGAAGAAATCAATTTCCCCTTGTAGGTTTTTGATGTTCGCTTCAATCCCTCGAAGCACGCCTACACCATCAACAATCCGCGGTAACACTCGCATATTTACAAAATGCCAAAAATGCGGCGCATCAGCCATATCCGGCCCATGATCCGTAATGGCGAACAGTTTAATACCTTTCTCTTTGGCAACATTTAAATAGTCATGTAACGTACTGTAAGCATGAGTTGAAGCTATGGTATGGGCGTGGGTATCAACTAGAAACTTCATCTGCAGCCTCGGGCTCAAACAAAAAAGGTAGACCTGAAGTCTACTCTTATCGTGTGTTTAATACCAATGAAGCCGCCCTTGCAAAACAGTTTATACCAATTGCATTAAAAGTTTGACCATTCAGCAGGAATTCAAA
>NZ_JBFRMK010000192.1:0-25242 GCF_041470405.1 Shewanella sp. 10N.286.45.A1 | reverse complement strand
TAAAGAACCGAACAAAAACTAAGCTCGAAAGGTCAACAGCCCCTAGTTCTTTTTAAGGTTATTGAGCTGGCATAATCAGTGCTTATCTTGCCTATGGATCTTTAAACTTTCGCTGATGATAAGAATTTTATATTAATTGCGGTTAGTTTTTTGACGGCAATAAAAAGCCCCGAACATGTCGGGGCGTTCTAAATTTGTAATCTTGCCTTGCTTTCTAATAGCACTAGTGCCTAGATAGGTAGGGCGATCATTTTACCACTTTCGCTTAGGCTGAAATAGCACGTCAATATCGTCTTCATCTTCTTTAGCCGCTGCGACTTGGGGTTGAGCCATTTTTTGTGCGCCCATGATCTCATCAAGCATGGTTTTAGCTTCATCAACTTTTTTGGCAATGAAAGGGTCATTTGGTGTTTGAGCTTTTATGGTGTGCAAGGTTGATAAGGCTTTAGTCACCATCTGTTTTGCTGAGCCATACTGTCTCATAAAACATGCAGCTCTGCCTCTTGCAAGCATAGAGTCCACGTTAATTCGAAGTTGTAGGCTATCGATACGGAGCTCTTCTTGGGCAAAAGTAGTGGGCTCGACTCTGCCTTTATTATGTTCAGCTCTTAGAATAGCTTTCATTTTCTTGAGTGTTTGAACTAAGGTGAGCACTTGCCTGTCGTTGTCCGGCAGCCTGAACATCTCAATGGCGGGCGCAGATTTAGGCGTATTATTTAATGCTTCGATTTGTGCGCGCAAATCAAATAAACGACGTTCGTAGTCATTCTTTTGCGCTGGAGCCAAAGAGGCTGCGATAACAAGTGCCTCTTCAATTCTCTTATACAGAATTAATACGATGTTACTGGAGCAGGGGATAAGACCTGTGTTTGAAAGCACACCTTCAGTTTCATCAATGATCGCTCTTTGTCGAGCAAGCTCTGTGCGCCTTTCGGCCTCAACACGGGCCTTTTGTTGTTGAATGATGCTAATGCCAATAATAAGTAGTAGCAATACACCGATCAAAACAAAGACGGAAACGATTATCATAAAGGGTCCAGATATTTTTTAATGCTTTTAATGCTACTATAAATCAACATTCTAGGATAGTAATCTTCATCATGGTTTGATGATTATCAGTTCGCAGAGTTGGACAAATGTGCTATATTCCATTTGATTAAATTATTTCGTTGTACTATAACGAATAATTATACTTAAATGTGTAAATGCTTATCTATTCAAAGATCTGTAAGCCTACCAAAGAGAAGGACTAAAGATGAAGTTGCAGCAACTAAGATATATTGCAGAGGTGGTTAACCATAACCTCAATGTTTCTGCTACCGCGGAGAACCTCTATACTTCTCAACCGGGTATTAGTAAACAAGTGCGTATGCTTGAAGATGAACTCGGTATTCAGATTTTTGGGCGTAGTGGTAAACATCTCACCCATGTTACTCCTGCAGGTCTGCAAGTTATTAGTATTGCAAATGACATTTTAGGTAAAGTAGAAAGCATTAAAAAAGTGGCTGAAGAGTACACTAAACCTGATCAAGGTGAACTCAATATTGCCACGACGGATACGCAAGCACGTTATGCATTGCCTCATATTATTCAAGGCTTTATTGACCGATACCCTAAAGTCAATTTGCATATGCATCAGGGCACACCATCGCAAATTAGTGAGTTAGCTGCCCGTGGCGATGCTGACTTTGCTATTGCAACGGAAGCTATGCACCTTTATAACGACTTAATTATGTTGCCGTGTTACCACTGGAACCGCTCTATTGTGGTGACTCGTGACCATCCACTAGCCTCTCGAAGCCATATCAGCATTGAAGATCTTGGCCGATTCCCGTTAGTCACTTATGTATTTGGTTTTGATCGCGCCTCAGAGATTGAAAAATCATTTAATCGCGCAGGATTAGAGCCAAGAGTGGTGTTTAGTGCAACGAGTGCCGATGTGCTGAAAACCTACGTCAGACTGGGGCTAGGTGTTGGTGTTATCGCTTCAATGGCAATCGATGAGCATATGGATAAAGACTTGGTTGCTATCGATGCCAGCCATTTATTTGCCCACAGCACCACTAAAATTGGCTTCAGAAAGGGTAATTTCTTAAGAACTTACATGTACGATTTTATCGAAAACTTTGCACCGCACCTGACTCGTACTGTGGTTGAAAAGGCCGTTGCGCTTAGAGATGCCCAGCAAATTGAAGCGATGTTTGAAGATATTCAATTGCCTGTTAGGTAGTCGCTATTAACTGGCAATAAAAAACCTCGCAAACGCGAGGTTTTTTTATGGTCAATTATAGAGTGCTTAACATTCTACGATATTCACTGCTAAACCGCCTTTGGCAGTTTCTTTATATTTGCTGCGCATATCTTTACCGGTATCCATCATTGTCTTGATGACTTTATCTAAAGATACCTTGTGGTTACCATCGCCGCGCATAGCCATACGTGAGGCGTTAATTGCTTTAACGGCACCCATAGCGTTACGTTCAATACAGGGAACTTGTACTAAGCCACCTACTGGGTCACAGGTTAGACCTAGGTTATGTTCCATGCCTATTTCTGCGGCATTCTCTACATGCTCGACAGTACCGCCCATGATTTCAGTCAACGCAGCGGCAGCCATCGAACAAGCAACACCCACTTCGCCTTGGCATCCCACTTCAGCACCTGAAATCGAGGCATTTTTCTTATACAGAATACCAATGGCTGCAGCAGTTAACAGATAGCGACAACAGACATCCATATCGACCTCTTGCACAAACATATCGTAGTAGCAGAGTACGGCAGGGATAATACCAGCAGCACCGTTAGTCGGTGCGGTAACAACACGATCACCAGCAGCATTCTGCTCATTAACAGACAATGCAAATAGATCTACCCAGTCCATTGCCGTCAGCGGATCGACAACATTCTTACCTTCGGCTTTTAGTCGACGATAAAGTGATGGTGCGCGACGGCGCAATTTAAGACCACCGGGTAAAATACCCTCTTTTTGATATCCGCGTTCAACGCAGGCCTTCATGGTCTGCCAAATTTCCCACAGCTGCTGCTGTATAGCCTCTGCGTCTGCAATGCTTAGTTCATTGGCCATCATTAACGATGAGATACTAAAGCCATGTTCTGTACACAGTTCAAGTAACTGTTGAGCAGAGTCAAAATCATAAGGGGCTGATTTAATCGGCGCTGCAGGGGAGGCATCCTGCGCTTTAATTTCATCTTCATCTAAAATAAAGCCGCCACCAACTGAGTAGTAGGTGCGCTCATAAATGCATTTTCCTTCTGCATAGGCATAAAGAGTCATTGCATTAGCGTGAGCTGGTAGGCTTTTACGTCTATGGTAGGTAATACCATTTGCACGAGAAAATAGTATTTCGCGGCCACTGTTCAGTATTAGTTTTTCATCGTTACTAACGCTTTCTAAAATGGCATCAATTTTATCGGTATCGACGGTATCGGGTGCTTCTCCCATCAAGCCTAAGATCACAGCTTTACCGGTACCATGGCCTTTACCGGTTTGCCCTAACGAGCCAAAAAGCTCTGAACGCATCTCATCTGTTGCGTCATAAAGCCCTTGCTTGGCGAGGTCTTCAATAAATATGTTACCCGCTTTCATCGGGCCTACAGTGTGTGAACTTGATGGGCCAATGCCTATCTTGAACATGTCGAATACACTAATCATGCTAAAACCTTTTACTCTCGTTGTTATTGTTTTAACCAATTTGACTGAGATTATTGCTGTACGCCAATTGAGAACATCGATGTTTTTGTCGATTAATCGGCGCAAAAAACTTAAGCTTAATGCTAATCTTAGTCGCTGGTACTGATTGGTGTAAAAAGTATCCCATACTTTAGCGTTATATCTAGCATTAGATTTTTTACACTGAGGATAAGACCATTAGATAAACTAATTTTACGATTTTACTTTTAATTTACATCGTCGTGTTTTTATTTTTTACATTTATCGTTAACAAACATGGCTTTATTGTAAGTATCGGCTCTTTATTCGTTTTTAAATCTTAGCTGTTCTGTATATAGATTACGATTGATAATTATTTTTGGGGTTATATGAGTTATTTGATGTTAGATGTTGAATCAACAGTTTTGAGTGCTGCAGAGCGAGAGCAGCTATCTCATCCAATGATTGGTGGCCTTATCTTGTTTAGCCGTAATTACGCTAACCGAAGTCAACTTATACAGCTTGTGCAGTCCATAAGAGCGGTTCGCGCAGATATTTTGATTGCTGTCGACCAAGAGGGCGGTCGAGTGCAGCGTTTTAGAGATGACTTTACCATTTTGCCTGCTATGGGAGATATATTGCCTGCAGCGCAAGGGGATCTTGCTTTGGCAAAGTCTTGGGCTACAGAGCTGGGTTTTTTAATGGCGATAGAGTTGCTAGCTGTTGATATTGATTTGAGTTTTGCGCCAGTACTTGATCTTAATGGTGTTAGCCAAGTCATTGGTAAGCGTAGCTTTAGTAGCAATAAAGCTGAAGTCGAGCAGTTAGCGACCGCGTTCATAAAGGGCATGCAACAAGCAGGGATGGCCAGTGTAGGTAAACACTTTCCAGGCCACGGTAGTGTTGAGGCCGATTCTCATATCGCTAAACCTGTTGATTTAAGAAGTAAAGAACAGATATTTACTAACGACATGCAACCATTTAAACAGCTGATCACTAAAGAAAGTTTACAAGGGGTCATGCCTGCACATGTTATTTACCCCAATGTAGACCCAAACCCTGCAGGTTTTTCACCTTATTGGTTACAAGAAGTGCTGCGCAAAGAGCTAGGCTTTAACGGAGTGATTTTTTCTGATGATCTCGGAATGAAAGGTGCCGCGGTGGCTGGTGGTTATTGTGAGCGAGCACAAGCTGCTATTGATGCTGGTTGTAACATGATTCTAGTATGTAACGACAGCAAAGGCGCGACAGAGGTACTTCATGGCGTAAATTGGCCAAAATCAAATCAGCAAGTCACGGCCAATCTGTTAAAGCCTGATTTTTCGGTGGTGGTTAATGCTTTACAAAATAGTGAACGTTGGGAAAAAGCAAAAGCGATAGCGGCTCAAATTTTAGAAAATTGATTTAGCGCAACGAATTATCCTACTTAGCTTGGTAGGTTAACTATCATTAGTATACTCGCATAAACAATGGAGCGATATATGATCCTGTATTTACACGGATTTGATGCGACTAGTCCTGGTAATCATGACAAAATGCGCCAATTGCAGTTTATTGACGAAGACGTGCGCTTAGTGAGCTACAGCACCCAACATCCTAAGAACGATATGCAATATCTGCTCAATGAAGTGAGTAAGCATATTACAACCTCTGATGATGAGTCACCGCTGATTATGGGTGTAGGCTTAGGTGCATTTTGGGCTGAAAGAATTGGTTTCTTAAATGGTATAAAGTCAGTGTTGATTAACCCTAATTTGACGCCACAGCATAATATGGGAGATAAAATTGATCGCCCCGAAGAATATGCTGATATCGCCAACAAATGTGTTGATGATTTTCGAGGTCTCAATCGCGATAAAGCACTTTGTATTTTGGCGCGAAACGACGAAGTTAATAACAATGTTGATGTCGCTCGTTGTTTGCAAGATTACTACAGTGTGGTGTGGGATGAAGAGCAGACCCATAAATTTATTTCATTAGCGACTCAGCTCAAAAAGATCCAGGCCTTCAAGTCTTCTTAACACTTTCTAATTGTGACTTTCTAGCCTACTAAGCCATCAGGTTTGGTGGGCTTTTTATTGTGCCAAACACTTTGCTCATTTGGCTCGTATGCGCTAAGTTGTTAAAAGTAGATGAAGAAATAAACTCATTGAGGCCTTTATTTCTTCAAAGGACGAAACTCTGGGGCGGGTGCTAACTATGAAGCGTGTCATCATTAAGATCACAGGAAAGGTGCAAGGTGTCTCTTTTCGTCAAAGTACGCTGGCACAGGCTACGTCGCTTGGGCTAACCGGTTATGTGAGTAATCTGACGGATGGCTCGGTGCAGGTACTTGCTCAAGGAAGCTATCCCGCAGTGGATAAACTCATTAGCTGGTGTGAAACTGGCGCGCCGATGGCAAGCGTTGATAATGTTTATGTTGAGGATGACGAGGCAGACGATATCTACCTCGAATTTTCGATTGTACAGCTCTAGCTTCAGTGACTAGTTTAAAAGCAAGGCCTCTGTGTTGGCGTTGCTAATATACTCACTTTCTTCTTCAGTGCTTTTGGCTGTAGGATGCTCCATTTTTCTGATCTGAATGATCATCCCCATTTTTGGGTGGTCAAAATAGTGCACTTCATCACTTCTCACACGTCTATTTTGCTTCATCGGAATCGAGTATAAAAACGGACTGGTAACCGAGTCAATTTCTGGCTTTGAGTCTATACCTGTTGAAGCTGGATTATCATGATGCATTAACGTTACGGTTTTTTCTCCCTCTTCACGCAGATTAAATGCGGTTTCAATAAACAGGTAGTGCTCAAGGTAGATATTTAACGTCCCGTCTAACTTCCACACAGGCTTTTGCGGCTCAGCTAAAAAACCACTACTGATAAAATCAAACTGTGGTAGATCATCGGCGAGATCACTGTTTTGTAGCGGCTGACCATTTTTCTCATACTGTTCTGAAAAGTCATGGCCGGAGTATAACTTGATTGGAATGGCTCTGTTTCTTGGTAACATCGATTGCTGCCATGTCATGTGCAGTAAGCTCTTGTTTCCTTTCTCGCGCTTCAAGGTTGCGATTATATCTTTAAATTGACTCTGACTCTCGGCCAGCAATACCGCACCCTCACCTAAATGTGCCGTTGCAGGTTCAGCTGCAGCAATGACCATCGGTATATCGGTTAAGGTTTTAACTTGGTTGCTTGAGTTAAGTTGTTCATTACAGTTGAGGCTGTCGGTTGCCCAGTCTGATGAAGTGCACCCATTGAGCCCCATATTGACGGCCGTTAGATCGGTACTGACTAGCGGAGTAATAAAGTCCACACTCTTACGTTGACGCGGATTAACTACTTTATCTGACCATTGCTCTACCGTTGGTGAGTTATGCTCATACAGGTAAATTTCAACTTCAAACCAGCGCTCTTCTTGGGCGGTAGCCGCAGTCGATAGGCTTGAAATGACACCCGCAGCCAGTGCAAGCACCAATTTATTTGTAGAAAGTCTAAACACGTTTATTCTCCAATGCGATGTTGAGACAACTGTTCAATTAACAGTTTAATGAGTGCAAGCCTGTCTTTGGCTGATTCAGATGGCATAGCAAATTTTAGCTTATTCGGCCCATCCATTCGATATATTTGCGGTTGATTCTGCAATAAACCAATAATAAAACCTGGGTCGACCTTATTGTCGTCGCCAAATTCTATGCTACCACCTTTTGCATGCATCTCGATCTTTCTTAGACCCAGTTGTGTCGCTAAGTGTTTATAGAGCGTCAGCTCCATCAAGTTTTTGGTCGGTTCGGGCAACATACCAAAGCGATCTATCAGCTCGACTTTTAATTCGTCGACAGCTTTTTCTGTTTTACAGTTAGCGATCCGCTTATACAGCGATAAGCGCATGTTTACATCACTAACATAATCGTCAGGCAGTAGGGCGGGGATGCGCAAATCAATTTCACTTTGCTGACGCAGCATTTGATCCAGCGAAGGCTCTTTACCCTCTTTTAGCAGTTTAACGGCATCTTCAAGCATCTCCATATAAAGGGTAAACCCAATCTTGGAAATATGTCCGCTTTGCTCATCGCCAAGCAGTTCACCGGCGCCTCGGATCTCTAAATCTTGGGTGGCCAGCATAAAGCCTGCACCGAGATCCTCTAAAGCGCCAATGGCTTCGAGTCGCTTACGGGCATCTTTGGTCATGCGTTTTGGATGGGGTGTCATCAAATAAGCATAAGCTTGGTGATGAGAACGACCGACGCGGCCTCGCAATTGATGCAGCTGTGCCAAACCAAATTTGTCAGCTCGCTCAATGACGATGGTATTGGCCGATGGCACATCAATTCCGGTTTCAATAATGGTGGTGCAGACCAATACATTAAAGCGCTGGTGATAAAAATCAGACATCACACGTTCAAGTTCACGCTCACGCATCTGTCCGTGAGCTGTGACTACACGCGCTTCGGGTAGCAACTCACTTATTTCAGCCGCACGTTTCTCAATGGTTTCAACGCTGTTATGCAAGAAGTAAACTTGGCCACCACGTAATATTTCACGCAGTAGTGCTTCTCGAATGGTGGCGTCGTCATACTCTCTGACAAAGGTTTTGACTGCCAATCTTTTGGCTGGTGGGGTAGCGATAATCGAGAGATCACGCATACCCGACATGGCCATGTTTAATGTTCGTGGGATAGGTGTGGCTGTAAGTGTTAGAATATCCACGTTCGCCCGCAGCGCTTTAATCTTCTCTTTTTGACGAACACCAAAACGGTGCTCTTCGTCAATAACCAGTAAGCCTAAGTTTTCGAATTTTGCTTCTGACTGAAGCAGTTTATGAGTACCGATCACAATATCGACTTTGCCGTCGGTGAGCTCTTTCATCACTTGAGTTTGTTCTTTGGCCGTTTTGAAGCGTGACATCACCTCAATTTTAAAAGGCCAATCGGCAAAGCGATCTTGAAAATTCTCAAAATGCTGCTGTGCTAGCAGGGTGGTCGGTACGAGTATTGCTACCTGTTTACCATCGTTAACTGCCACAAAAGCGGCGCGCATAGCGACCTCTGTTTTACCAAAACCTACGTCACCACAGACTAGTCTATCCATTGCCATTGGGGTGCGCATATCATCGAGTACTGCGGTAATCGCAGTTTCTTGATCGACTGTTTCTTCAAACGGAAAACTACTGGCAAACTGGGCGTATTCTTGTTGATCTATTTTACAAGCATCGCCTGGACGTGACTGTCTGCGAGCATAAACATCGAGCAGCTCTGCGGCAACGTCACGGATCTTTTCAATCGCTTTGCGTTTTGCTTTAGCCCAGGTTTCATTGCCGAGTTTGTTGAGATTCGCCTCTTCATCAGGGCCTACGCTGTAACGACTGATCAAGTGCAGTGAGGAAACTGGCACATAAAGCTTGTCGCCACCTGAGTATTCAAGGACAAGATATTCGGCAACCAGTCCGCCAGTATCGAGAGTTTCTAAGCCTTGATAACGGGCAACGCCGTGTTCAAGGTGAACAATAGGTTGCCCGACCTTTAACTCCGCGAGGTTTTTAACTAATGCGTCGCTGCTTATTTGGCGCTGTTTATCTCGGCGGCGTCGTTGTGAAATACGTTGGCCAAACAGCTCTGTTTCACAGATAAGGCTGAACTTACCACCGGTTTTTTTCTCAATGATACAACCTTGAGACAGTGGTGAGACAATAAGCCCCAATTTGTTTTTACTAGCGGCAAACTCATTAAAGTGGCTAAACAGCTTTGGTTTTATGCCAATTTTGCCCAGTAACTCGACCAGTGCTTCACGGCGGCCTTCAGATTCTGCACTGAATAACAGCCTATCGCCTAAAGCTGCGTACTCTTCAAGAAGAGTGAGAGGTTGCTTGAGTTTATGGTTAGCTGTTAGATCGGGCAATTTAACGGCTTTGGCCTCGATAGCCGTACCGGAGTATGGAGGCGTTTTTAATTGAAATCGGGGTAAACCTTTAAAAGCAGCAAAAATCTGCTCAGTTAATAGGTACAATTCCTGTGGTGCTAGTAGTGGTCTAAGTGGATCAACACGCCGGTCTTCGTAGCGTGTTTCAACTTCATGCAAATGAGCTTTTGTTGCAGCTTCAATGTCGCCAAGAGTGACTAGTTGCGTTTTCGCGGGTAGGTAATCAAACAGACTGGCGGTTTCATCAAAAAACAGCGGTAGATAGTTTTCAATTCCTGCCGGCATGGTCTTCTTGCTGACCATTTGGTAGATAGAGCCCGGCTCTTTGACTAATACTTCAAAACGGCGGCGGTAACGCTGCCTGAAGCCTTCTATTGCCGCGTCATCTGTAGGGAACTCTTTGGCGGGTAATAATCTAATTGATGCTATTTCTTGGCTAGAACGCTGAGTTTCCGGATCAAAGTGGCGGATCGATTCAACTTCATCATCGAATAATTCAATTCTGAACGGCTGATTTGAACCCATAGGGAAAATATCAATAATTGAGCCGCGTACTGCAAATTCGCCGTGCTCATAGACCTGCTCAACACTATGATAGCCAGTATTTATTAACTGTTCTCTGACATCGTGCAGTTGATAGTTATCCCCCTTTTCCAAAATCAGCACATTACCACTTAAAAATGATTTAGGCGGCAGTTTAACCATTAAGGTACTGATAGGGACGATAACCACACTTTGCTGCGCGTGTGGGATCCGAGACAGGGCTTCAAGACGCTGAGAGACTAGATCTTGATGAGGCGAGAAGCTGTCATAGGGCAGGGTTTCTCTATCTGGGAATAGCCATATCGACATAGCTGCGTCGCTAAGCAAATAGCTTAACTCTGATTCTAGTGCTATAGCACTGGGTGTATCGGCTGTGACAACAAGGGTAACACCTTGATGTTGCTTAGCGATATTCGCGATAGTTAGCGCTTGGGCTGCGCCACCAATAGTACACAGCGTTTGTGCTAAGTTAGCACTCTTGACCGCTGGTGGAGTCAATACAGAAAAGGCATTCATCAAGGCGAGGGAAACGTGTCCAATAACAGCAAAGTTGCTTGGTATTGTAGTGGCTTGCCGACGCTCTGACCAGCTAAAAGTCGTTTTATACTATGGTACTAGTTTTCGTAATTTCAGTTGTTTCTGTTGCAAACTTAGGCTTGCCTTGACCAGCTGTTCAACATCAGCGTCTTGAATAACACTATATGTCAGCTGAATGCTAAAGCGTTTAGGTGAATTATCATCTTCATTATTGATGAGCGAGCAACTTTGAACTTTAGCAAAACAAATCAATGCGACCAATTCTTCTTTAATGTGCAAACTAACCTTAAAGTCACTGCCAAGGGGCAGTTCTTCACTGCTGGTAACGGTAATAGAGCTGCCGCCGAAATGACTGCCCGCATAATGTTCACCGTCATATTCCTCTTTACCAATCACATGTTGCAACACCATATCAATTTTACGCGACTGCAATTTTAAGAACTCTACAACCGTTTTTGCATCATCATCAAGATGACGCAACTGCAGCAGGCAGTCAGATTCTAGCGATTTAATATCACTAATTAGCTGCAAACTCGGTGGTAACATCAAACTAAGTTGCGCAATGGTAGGCAGAGGAAGCTGATTGTCCCAAGCTTGTAAATAGGCATCAAATGGATGATTAACACTAAAATAGGCGCTAGAGTCGTTTAACAATGGTGTTGCCTCTTGTTTTTAGGGGGCGAATACCCCTATTATCGTGCGCATCTTTATGATTTAGCAAGGTAAGAGAAACAAATACCTTGGCTTAGTTTATTGATAGAGTACCGCTGAGCAATCTTGGTTGTGTGAACTGATGTGTTTACATCAATGTATTCAACCTGATTGGCATCAGATTAGATTTGATTTTATTTGGAATTTTTAATGAATCTTTCATTATCATTTTTTATTGGCTATCGCTATTGGCGTGCAAGAAAGGCTAATGCCTTTGCCTCTTTCATTACCATATTCTCAGTATCTGGCATTTTACTGGGGGTTGCAGCACTTATTGTGGTGAGCTCGGTGATGAATGGCCTTGAAGGGCAACTCAAGAAACGTATTTTAGGCGCAGTACCGCAGTTGACGGTGCATTCTGAAATCGCACTCGATAACTGGCAGCAAGATGTGACTAACATGTCTGCGCTAAAAGGTGTGCAAGGGGTTACGCCTAGCGTAACCACCCAAGCGATGTTGCAGTCGCCGTCTAATATTGGTGCCGCGCAGATTTACGGCGTTTATCCCCAGCAGGAGCAAAAACTACTTAGCTTGACGCGCAATACTTATTCAGGTGATTTTGATGCGCTCGTTGCGGGGAAATACCGTATTATTTTGGGTGCTGAGCTGGCGCGTAAACTGGATGTAGTCGTCGGTAATCAAATTCGTGTATTGAGTGGCGATGGTGTGGTCTACACCCCTTTAGGCCCAATACCGAGTCAGCGTAAATTTACTGTGGCGGGTGTTTTTGAGATGGGTTCTCAAGTCGATGCGAGTGTCGCCTACATGCATCATGACGATGCACAGCGCTTGATGCGCCAAACTCCAGGACAAGTGAAACAACTGCGTGTTTATTTAGACGATCCGTTTCAGGCCTCTAGCATTGCGCCAAGTGTGCAAAGTTATTTCTCCCATGAAGTTACAACGACAGACTGGCATGATTCCTATGGGCACCTGTTTGGTGCGGTCAAAATGGAAAAGAATATGATGTCTTTAATGTTGAGTCTGATTATTGCCGTTGCTGCATTTAATATTGTCTCGGCTTTAGTGATGATGGTGGTTGATAAAACCACCGATGTGGCAGTGTTAAAAACCCAAGGCTTAACGACTTCAAGTGTGATGGGTATTTTTATGATCCAAGGATCATTAAATGCCATCATTGGCCTGCTTACCGGCGTGGCTGCTGGTGTACTGCTGACGCTTAATTTAAATGAAATCACCAATGTATTGGGGATTTCCATTCTTGGTGCTGGACAGAACCTGCCGGTACAGCTCGAGTTAAATCAACTCAGTTGGATAGTGATAGGTACGCTTATCATGACTTTATTAGCCACCATTTACCCGGCATTAAGAGCTGCCAATGTTCAGCCTGCGAGTACCCTTAGACATGAATAGCGAGTCAACAATGAATTCAGAATTATTGCTAAAAGTTAGCAATGTCAGTAAGCACTACACTGATGGTGCGGTTGAAACTCAAGTGTTACATAGCGTTAATATTGAGGTTTACAAAGGTGAGCAACTGGCGATAGTTGGAAGTTCTGGCTCCGGTAAGAGTACATTACTGCATATTATGGGCACACTGGATAAGCCCAGTAGTGGCAGTGTGGTGATGCTCGATGAAGATCTTTATAAACTATCGAGTAAACGCCAAGCTCACGTGCGTAATAGTAATATTGGTTTTATCTATCAGTTTCATCATCTATTACCTGAATTTAGCGCTTTGGAAAATGTCTCGATGCCGGCACTTATCCAAGGTAAAAAGCGTAAAGAGGTAGAGAGTAAAGCCACTGCATTACTAGAAAGAGTTGGCCTTGGGCATCGTTTAGCACATACGCCCGCAGAGATGTCAGGTGGTGAGCGTCAGCGTGTCGCCATTGCTCGTGCATTGATCAATGATCCCAAGTTGGTTCTTGCCGATGAACCTACAGGGAATCTTGACGCCAATAGCGGTGAAGCTGTTTACGAATTGATTACTGAACTTGCTGCACAGTTAGGAACTGCATTTGTGGTGGTGACTCATGATCAAGACCTTGCCGCTAGAATGGATAGACAACTGCATATGAAAGATGGCCATTTGGTGAATGCTGAGGAGCTCGCTGGATGAAAAGCCTGTTAGCGATGCGGATCGGCTGGCGTTTTTATTTAGCGCGCCAGTCAAACCGCTTTATCAACTTTATTTCGTTTGCATCAACCGCGGGAATAGCGCTTGGTGTTGCAGTCTTGATCATCGCTTTATCGGCAATGAATGGTTTTGAAAAAGAGCTGGAAGATAGGCTGTTAGGTGTTGTCTCTCATGGTGAGTTAGCGGGGGTTAACGAACCAATACAAAATTGGCCGAGCATCATTGCTGATGCCAGTAAGGTGCCGGGGATCGTCGCCGCGGCTCCCTTTGTGCGGATGCAAGGTTTGATTCAAAAGCCTGGCGGATTTCAAGGTTTGACGGTGCTTGGTATCGATGGAGAGCTTGAGGGCAAGGTCTCTAATATTCGCGACTTTATGTCTGAGCAGAGCTGGAACAGCCTGCAGGATGAAAGCAAAAATAATATAGTGCTTGGTAAAGGATTAGCAGACAGTTTAGATGTAGCGGTAGGGCAATCCATTAGCCTATATATGCCCAATAACAGCAAACAAGCTCAGAATAAGATTGCTGCAGCTAAAAGCCAACGCTTTGTTGTTTCGGGTATTTTTGAGCTTGGTGGTGAATTAGATACTTCCACTGCTTATGTACCTATGGCTTTTGCCGCTGACCTACTTAAGCTAGGGCAGGGAGTTTCAGGCATTAGGATCAAGGCGAGTAACGTATTTCAAGCGCCAATGTTGATCCGTGACCTAGGTTTTAGTCAACAGCAATATGTTTACATTACTGATTGGACGCGAACCCAGGGGCATCTGTATCAAGATATACAACTTGTCAGAATGGTGATGTATCTTGTCTTAGCACTCGTTATTGCTGTCGCCTGTTTTAATATTGTGTCTACGTTAGTGATGGCGGTAAGAGATAAACAGTCCGAAATTGCTATTTTGTTGACCATGGGCATGAAAAAAAGCGCGGTGATGCTAATCTTTATTGTGCAAGGCGCATTAAATGGTTTGCTAGGTTGTGTAATTGGCAGCGCTTTAGGTGTAACCGTTGCGCTTAACTTAAGTGATATTGCCGCAGGCATCGAATCTCTATTAGGTATCCAGCTGCTATCAGCAGATGTATATTTTATCGATTTCTTACCTTCGCAGTTGCTTGCTACTGACGTGATAATGGTTGTGTCACTGGCATTCGTTATGAGCCTAATTGCAACGTTGTATCCTGCCTGGAAAGCAAGTCAAACGCCGCCAGCAAGTGCATTAGCAGGCAGATAACATCAGTTTTACGGCTAAAGTTTTGGTAGTAAATTAATTCTTTAGTATTAGAGTGGACGCAAGCGTGTTCACTCACTATCTTCAGCCTATCTTACTTAAACCTTACGTTAACCTTACCCTATTTTTAGGGTGGTGATAAATGCCTTGTTGCCACTGGCTTTTGCAGTTTTTACGATGCCATTTTTTGGTCTATTGTAATACTCTTGACACCGGTTAAATCACCCCGAAAACTTATCCTTTTTTATGCTTCATTATCCTAATAAAGTGCTATTTTTATGCTAGAACTGTTGTGCTAGTTTTTTTAGACACCCAAATCAAAGTCTGTTTGCTGCTTTGTCTAATGGCAAGGAATGGAAGCCTTGGTTTGGTTAACTAATAAAGCATGGAGCAATGACAATGAACGCAAAGCCAGATTTAGAACAGTTAGATTTGAGTGTTCAACAACTCACATCAGTAGTTGCCGAACTTGAAAAGCAATGTCCTGAAACAGTGCAAGGAATCTCTGAAATTGCAGCGTTAGGCTGCCCTGTAACTAAATGCAATGATGCCAATCCATCCACTCGCCTGTGCGCGGTAAATGCACCTGCGCCATCTCCATTTGTGCCTGACTATGACATTCCGCTGCTTGCCCCAGGGGGTGGAGATACCAAGCCAAACGTTTTAGGTAAACTAGGCCCTTTGGCGGGGTTAATAGGCACATGGGTTAGCCAACGCTTTAGCGGCTTTAATGTTATGCCTATCCCACAAGCTACAGCACCCAATGGTTTTATTTTGAAAAACCATAGTTATTATGAAGTGATGACCTTTAGTGCAATACAAGGCAAGGTGGCTAACCGCGGTGGCAAGTTTGAACAAAAAGCCTATACCATATTTTATGAGCAAAGAGTCTTTTTCGCTGATGGTCCACAGGCTAATGAGTTAGTCCATGCTGAAAACGGTTCGTGGTTGCATCAAATCACTGGCCCTCAAGGACAAAATGCACTTGATACAGCGCCCTATATTCCAACGCCGCCAGCGCCTAATCCCATTCCAAAACAAGATCCACTAACTGCAATTGTTAAGCAGGTTTCTGTGCCCCACGGCAATTCGATCTTGGCTTTAGGCGGTGCGAGCAAAATATATGGTGCACCTAAAATCCCTGCCGCGAGCTGTTTACCCGTTAACGCCCCAGATGCTTTTAATGTTAATTATGGCGTGAATGATCCCAAAAACCCCAATATCAATCCAAATGCAGTCTTAGATGCAGCGTTATTAGAGCTAGCAGCTAACGGTGTGCATGTAAGCAACACCACGGTGCTCACAGTTGATACAAGTAACAGTGGTGCCATCGCCAATACCCCCTTTATGAAAGATCATTCCGATGTATTGGAATTTAGCACCACTTATTGGCTAGAGCTGTTATCGACAGGGCAGCAGCAACTGCAATACACCCAAAATATCTCTCTAGATCTTGATATTGACGGCACAAAGTACAAGTTCCCGCATATAACCGCAAATACCTTAACCAAAGTTAAGTAATACCTAATTAACTCGTTTCTAGTCCAATTTCTGTTGGTAAAGATCGGATCCTAATTTGAATTCGAGGAGGTTGCTTATCCTCGATTCAATTAGCGTTTTCGAGCCGTCACCGCGAGAGCTTTGAATGCTCGAGGCGTTCAACTGTCTCGAATGAATTTTTGAGACCATCTGTTAGCAATTTCTACCGCTATTAATTTAGCTTCAAGGAATGAAAAATGAGTGAAAAAACGATAAAGGAACTTCAGCTTCAGGTGACGGAATTAACGTCCAAAGTGAAAGAGTTGGAAGTTCAATGCAGTCAACCAACCTCTGCAGATAAATGTATAGTTTGCGCCGCAACGGAATGCGCGGTATGCGACAGTGGTCAATCGGTGCGAAAGTGTGATAATTGCTTGCCTTGCATTATCAATTTTTGTGCACCTTGTGCAGTCAGTTTCTGCGCGCAATGTGAGCAAAATACGGCTTACTGCTGCTTGACCTGCCAGCCGACGTTGAAGTGCGTAACCTGTCAGCCAAATCTGCAATGTGTCACTTGTGCACCGGGACCGGTTTATTACTGTGTGCCGTGTCAGCCAACGCAATGCGTAACTTGTGCTGCTGGGCCTGTTGAGCAGTGTGTGGCTTGCCAACCGAATCTGCAGTGTGCACCTTGCTACTACTGCGCTCCTTGTCAGCCGACAGTATTGTGCGCGCCATGCCAACCTACCGCTCAGTGTGTGACCTGTTTTACGGGTCCCGTCGAGCTGTGCGCACCGTGCCAGCCAAGCGTGCAGTGTGCGCCTTGCTACTACTGTATACCTTGTCAGCCGACGGTGCAGTGTGTCACATGTTCTCCGAGCCCAGTTGCTTATTGTGCGCAGTGTCAGCCTACGCCCTGTGCAACAGGTTTACAGTGTTTGACCTGCCAGCCGACGCTGCAGTGCGTGACTTGTGCACCGAGTCCTGTTGCGTGTTGTGTTCAGTGTCAACCGGCATCAAACCTGCAATGTGTTACCTGTAGACCTTGTGAAACTGGTTACCAGTGTGCAAGTTCACCAGTGACATATTGCTTGTTGAGCGCAACTGGCTAACTAAGGTTCAATCATGGAAAGCAAACAACTCTAGCATGGTGCTAGGGTTGTTTGGATTAAAGGAATAACAAGATGAATACTCTTTTACTATCACCCGCGGCGACCATCACTCCTAATGTTCAAGGAGTGTTACTGCAATCAGATCTGGGCGACTTTCAACTGCATGGCAAGGATGTCAGTGACTTCATAACCACTGTGGTGCCTTTATTAGAGGGGAATAATACCGAGCAAGCCGTGTGTGACAAACTGCCTCATTATAGCGAAAGCAGTGTGCGGTCGATGATTGCCTTACTTAAGCAAAAGGGGTTAGTGGAAGAGCTGGATGCAAACAATCACTTTGCCCCTCCGTGGGCGATGCATCAACGATTTATGCATGCTTGGTCCAGTAATACGGCGCCTGAAAATGAACTAAAAGATAAGAAAATACTGGTGATAGGACTGGAACCTTGGTCGGTAAAGATGGTTGATGAACTAGCCTGTTCTGGCGTTGGTCATATTCATATTATCGACAATGATCTTGTCACTGCCGACGACATTTTGTGTCACCGTGACTTTGGCAGTCAAAGCCTTAAACAGCGGCGTGCAGATGTGTTAAAAACGATTATCACTAAGCAAAGCCCTTGGTGCAAGATTACGACACAACGGCTGTCCAAAGGCAGCAATGGAATTGATTTAACTGGTGAATTAGATTGGGATCTGGTGGTTGTTACACTCAGTAAAGAGGCAAAACACTGGCTCTATCAAATATCTAAAACATTGAATCATCATGAATTACCTGCGCTGTATGGCAGTTTAGACGGATTAGAATCTTGGATTGGCCCAGCAGTCAATTTAACCCCGTCAGCTAATGCTATTGATGCCTGCTGGAACTGTCTGCGATTACGTCGCTTAGGCACAGAGCAAGCACCTGATCTCGCACATGAACTGGATAAGAGTGCTAACAACAGCCAGCAAACCAGTCGAGCTCGCAGTATGCTCAGCTCCATGGCGGCATTAACCGGGCACCAGTTGACGATGGAAGTGACAAAACTACTGTCGGGCTATATTCAAACGGACTTGGTGGGCAAAGTCAACGTGCAAAACCTTGTTACGAGCCAAGCTCAATCCCATAAAATTATCCCTGTACCTTGGTGTAAGGTGTGTGGCTATGATCACCAATCAGCTGCCGCGCATACCTCGCTCGTCGAAGCGCGACAGCTCAAACAGGCTGGTGTGCAGGTGGGCGCCATGAGCGCTGTCTCCGCCCATCAAATTGAACTGACTAATCCATTGAACATGATGCATAGCGTTGATGATGTTACGGCGCTGTTTGAAGGTTGGGTTGATGACAAAACGGGTATTATTCGGCAGTTAAGTGGTCACTCTGCGCAGTTACCAGACTTTCCAGTGACTGCATCTGCCAGTGTTGCTAGTTTCACCGCCGGTCAATATGATCCAAGAGCGGTAGGGCAAGTGGGATCAGGCAAAGGACTCGATGGTGTTTCAGCCCATATTAGTGCCATTGGCGAGGCTATCGAGCGTTATTCTGCTGCAAGGTATCGCCTTGAAGATTGCCACTATGCATCGATTAGCCAATTGACGGGCAAATACCTTGATCCTAATGATTTAGTTCTCTATTCAAAAAAGCAGTATCACACACCACAATTCCCATTTTCTAGTTGGAACAAGAAGCGCAAAATCCATTGGAGTAAAGGTGTCTATTTAGGCGGACAGGAGCCAGTATGGGTGCCTTCTCTCCTGAGTTACTTTAACTTTAGCTGCCCCTATGAGGAGCAGTTTAGTCAAGTCTCTTCCAACGGCCTAGCTGCGGGCCAAGATAATGATGATGCCGGAATAAGAGCCACTTACGAGCTGATAGAGCGTGATGCAATGATGTTAACTTGGTATGGCAAACAACCCTGTCAGCGTTTAACGCTAGATGCGGTTAATCATGGCAAGATGCGAGTGATGCTCGATGAATTGTCTGACATGGGCATGACATTGGAGGCATACCTGCTCGATGTGGGCATTCACGTACCCACGGTGGTGTGTTTAGCCTTTGGTGATGGGCTGCGCACCCCTGCGGTTTCCGTGGCGTTAGCTTGTCATGGTGATATTCAAGTGGCAATGAAAAAAGCCTTGTTAGAGCAGGGACATGTGATGCCGTATTTGTGCCACCTTATGAGATCTGGCGCAAAAGTTCCGCAACATGTCGGTGAGGTACAAAGCCTTGAAGATCACGCTGCTTATTATTTCAAGCTTGATAAGCGCTCTGCTTTCGACTTTATGCGTCAACCGATAGAACAGGCAGTGAATGTCGACCAGTGGCACTACCCAATCGTCAAAGATTCAAGTGATCTAAACCAAAGGTTACTTGATGCCGGCGTTGAGGTTGCCATCGTTGATGTTACCTCTCCAGATGTTGCACTTAGTCCCTTCAGAGTGGCTAGAGCGGTAGGTAAGCATATGCAACCTATACATTTTGGTGAACAGTTTAAGCGTGTAGATAACCCTCGCTTAAAACGACTTCTTGGCGGCAAGAGCGTCAATATGGATCCCCATCCCATTGCATAACGGCCTGTTGTTTTGCCGATAACAGCTTGCAAACGAACCATTTTATAGATCAAGGAACAACTGATGAAAGTACTGGTATGTGGAACTAACTATGGCGCAACTTATATCCGAGCACTAGCCACTGCGCCGCAAAACCTCAATCTTGCGGCAATTTTGTCGACGGGCAGCCAACGCTCTTTAAAATATGCGGCGCAGCTGCAGGTGCCACATTTTACTCAAATCGAACAGATCCCAGCGGGCGCCGTTGATATTGCCTGTATCGCGGTATCTGGAGAAGCTGGGCAGCAGCTAACGTTGCAGTGTTTAAGCAAGGGGATCCATGTATTGTGCGAACACCCTGTTGCAGAAGAGTTTGTCCGTCATGCACTGGCTCTTGCTGCGCAAAATGGCTGTCGATTTCATGTCAATGCTCACTTTGCAGACCTTGGTGCGCCGCAAGCTTTTTATCAAGCGATTTCAATCGCCTCGCAACAAGCGCCGTGTTTGCATTTTGACCTCAATGTTAATTTGCGAACTCTTTATTCAGGTTTAGACTTGTTAGGTAGAGCAGTGGGTAGCTTGTCGTGTATTGAACTCATGCCCCGCGCTCAACACGTAAAGGCAAGAGGATTGTTTGAAACATTGCAGCTAACGGGGCCTGAATTTTCAGTGTCACTCCTGTGTCAGAACTTTGCCTCCGAGCATGATGATGGCAGTGCAACTTTACTCAACCATCGGGTTAGTGCCACATTTCCCCACGGTAACTTACTGCTGTGTGAAACTGCAGGGCCGGTTTATTGGTTCCCATCACCGGTTTCAATGCCAGCAGAAACCTGGCAAAGCTACTTGCCAGTACAAGTCGAGCCGAGTAATCAATACCAGCTCATGCAACATCGAGACTCCGCCAATATCAGCGCACTAAATAAGTTAATTGCCAGTATTAGCGAGCCAAATGCTACTGTTGAACAACAGCCGGAATATCTGATTGGTTTAGCACGACTATGGGAGCAAACTCTTGCAGCATTGCAGCGATAGTGATTTTACAAGCACCAATTGAACGAGTCGCAAGCGCAGTTAGTGATGTTGACTACTGCCATCCGCTAAATTATTTTTACGTTATAAAACGAATAATAGGGTGAACTAAATTACTCTTCCTATGCCCCTAAAGCCAACAGAATGCTGCAGGGGGTAATGACCTTGATTTTTGCCCATATTTCTATACAGTGCTCTTCACTCAGTATATGGGAATAATGATTTGGAAAAGATAACGTTCACTAGACGCAGTATTGCATTATGGCTTATCGCCATGATGGTGCTTTTGTCAGTGGCCTCATCTGTTCATAGCGTTACCCATTTAAGTAAAAAGCTTAGTCATCACCCTGAGTCTTGTGTGTTTTGTATTCATAAACACCAACAGCATCATGCTTTAGCTACAGCAGACCTTTTATTCCAACCTGTTAAACTGCAATTCATCATTGTTCTTGATGTCTGTTTTACAAACTACAGCAGGTTATGGATCTCTTTCTTCAATAGTCGAGCTCCGCCTTTTTAGCATCACTCCCTAATTGATAATGTTAATAATGATATTACCCATAAACGCAAGTTTAGCGGTCAATATCGGTCACTTGTTTGATGAATACTTATCGTTAGCCGTTATCCAACACTACTCATTGTTCTTGGGAGTCGCGCAGCTTCAAAGTCAGTGTTAAATATGATCTCCATATTTTGTTGTTGGTAACGGTAAGTGGTTGGCTATACCGGTTTCGAAGAGAAAAATGATGAATAATGAAAGTAAAACGATGCTTAAAAAACGCATCGAAAGTATCGATATCATGCGTGGCATCGTGATGTTAATCATGCTACTTGATCATGTTAGAGAGCGGTTTTTCTTTCATGAGCAGGTCACCGACCCCATGACTCTTGACAGTACCAGTACTGGGTTATTTTTGAGCCGGTTTGCTGCGCATTTCTGTGCGCCTACTTTTGTGTTCTTAACGGGGATATCTGCGTGGCTATATAGCCATCCGCAGTTTGGTCCTCAGCGCTCCGCTAGGGAGTTCCTGGTTAAGCGTGGTTTATTTTTAATTGCGTTAGAGTGCACGGTTATTACTTTTCAGTGGATGGGTAATTATCAGATGATTTGGTTGCAAGTGATCTGGGCGATAGGCGTGAGTATGCTCGCTTTGGCTGCATTAATAGGCCTCCCTAGAGTATGGCTTGCTGTCATTGGTTTGGTGATTGTATTTGGCCACAACCTGTTAACGCCGATAAGCTTTGCACCTGGAGAGTGGGGTTATACCCTATGGGCGATTTTGCACGATCGCGGCAATATATTGCCGAATGCCTTTATTGGAGTACGTGCCAGTTACCCAGTTTTGCCTTGGATAGGCGTTATTTTATTGGGATATGCTTTAGGACCAATATACAGTGCTAACTTCTCCGATAGTAAGCGCCATAAATGGTTAGTTGGCTTAGGTTTAGGCTGTTTTGCGGTATTTGCGCTATTACGTGGCTTGAACCTGTATGGAGAAACTCTTGATTGGCACCATAGTGACTCATTGCTGATGACGTTGAAATCGGTGTTTAATCTCACTAAGTACCCACCATCTCTAGCATTCTTACTGATCACTCTAGGTGGGACACTGCTATGTCTACGAGGACTAGAGCAAATTAAACCTCGTTTCGGCAAAGTGCTAGCAACCTTTGGTTCTGCACCGATGTTTTTCTACATCATCCACCTCTACTTGTTGTTGTGTATGTATTGGTTAGCAATAACAGTGATAGGGCCTAATTACGGCGAGCTGTTTGGTTTTACCGACATTGCTTATGTCTGGCTGGTGACCATTGTTTTAGCAGTATTGCTGTATTTTCCGACTAAACGTTTTAGCCAGTACAAGCATCAAAGCAATAAGGCTTGGATTAAATATTTCTAAAGGCAAGATACTCGCTCATGGATGAGCGGGGGGTTAACGTGCAAGCACAGTAATTTTCATTTTTCACCAAGTGTTTAACTTTGGTGAAAGGGAGCAAACCAGTCGTATGCTGCGGACATATGTAGCAAAGTACGTTAGTGATAACTAGCTTTATGGAGCCTAAAAAGTTAGTTGAAGATATTCAATCTTTGAAAGCTCAAGTTGAAAAGTTAAGCAGCTTGAACTGCGAGTTGAAGAACTAGAAAGGATTGTTAAGTTACTGAGTAAATAGTCGTTTTCAATTTTAGATGTTGGGGCTGAGTTTGAGATAACTCCACAATTTCATAGTACTCTTGAGGATCTCTGATGCAATCGGGCAATGAATTTATAGTTGTTCGCCAATCCAAACTCTGCAGTTTTAACCCTTTTTTCTTTGTATGCTCTCAAAACAATAATCTTATTTGAAAGAACAAGGCGAAGCTTTATTAAATGAGTTTAGTAGGGACTTGCTTATGCTAATAACATCTCTATCTGCAATTGGTTACAAACAAGTCTAAAACCCTGAAGTTTGATTGCATTCAAGCTATAAAAAACCATTAAACCAACCAGCCTTAACCACAGTTACCAAATATAAACAACTAATACTTACCCCTTACATGTAGATTTTATTCACGTTTTTCGAATCTTTTCATGATAAAAACAAGTTTTAGATCAAACTATTTTGTCGTTAGATTACGCCACGGATATGCATCACATTAAATTGAAATAGCCTCACTTACCTTTGAAACTTCAAAAGTATAACAAATGTAAAGTTATGTAACGCGCCTATAGGGGACTTGAGATGAGAAGTAAGAAAAAGGCATTTTGCCATGGCATTATTTTAGCTGGATTAAGTGCATTTGCACTTTCAGGTTGCGGCAGCGATAGCGATGATACAGTTGCTAATGTTTTAAACAAAATTGACACGACCAAGCTTAACGCTTTAACGTCAAAAACTGTGCCGATGAGTAATATCACTGACACAGCTATAGTGAAAGTGCCAGAGACTAAACCTAAACCAACTGTAACAGGCATTGCAGTGGCAGATGCCGAGGCTTTAAACGTTGAAATTCAATCAGCATCAGTAACAAATGATATTTTAAGCCTTGAGTTAGATGTTTCAGATGCCAATAACGTTGGTGTTACTGGCCTAATCTCAGATGACATTGGGGCAATAACGTTCGGTCGTTTAGGCACTGTAAGCGAAGTTACAGATCTAACAGGTAGTGATGCTCAACGTGAGATTTGGCTTAACTATTTCCCTAAAGAGGCTAAAAAAGGCACTGCTGGCGAAGTCGTTGGCAGTTACGTAAAGGGTTCTGCTTGTAGCGATTGTCTTATAGGCCACAAAGACGGCACATACTCGCTTACGCTTAAGAACCACCCAATTGATAGCAAAAAACTCGGATATAGCTTCGACGAATCAGCCACAAATGGCATTTACCTTAGCGTATCAGCAAAAGGCGCAAACAAAGGTGCTGGTTTGATAGCTAACAGTTTCTTCTACTGGCAGCCCAAGTCGGACACTGCTCAAGCTCGTCCCAAGATGCTCGTTAAAAATAGCACTTGTCAATCTTGCCATGCTCCAGAGGGTAATTTCGACCTGCTAAGAAATCACAAAGATGGAAGCGGTCGCCATAGTGGTAAACATTTCACTGTTGAAGCCTGTAGCTTCTGCCATACAGACAATAGTCGTGATATTGGCAATACAGTTTTCGGACCTGATATGTCAATAAAAGCAATGGCGCACAAGATCCACGTTACTCAGCAAGGAGCCGCATGTGCAAGTTGTCACAAGCCAGATTCAGACCTAACCGATGCAAATGCTTGGAAAGCGGGTAAAGATAACAACGCATGCCAAAGTTGCCATCAAGTATCTGGTGGTGCTGCAAACGTACCTGCGATCCCAACAGACCACACAAGCGATGGCAAGTTACAACCGTTTAGGGAAAACTGTGCAATGTGCCACAGTCCTACAGCAGGCGATGATATGTTCCCACACAAATAAGTAACAGGTAGTTTTCAAGAGTAACGAGCTAGGGGCTGTTGAACTTTAGATCTTAGCTTTTGTTCGATTATTTACCGTAAGCAATAATGCTTCTAGTGCAAGGCTTGAGCGATAACACTTAGCAAGCAAAGTGTTATCGCTCATAATGCATTCTAGTCATAAAAGAATAGAAGCAATGAAACGGATCAAAAGGACAGCATTTCTTGGCCATTTTATCTGCGTTAAAGGCTCTTTGTGGAGAATGACTACACGACATCGCCTCAGACTTGCCAAAATGGCCAATAAATTGCTGTAAAAACAACCATAAAAGATTAACAGGCCCTAACAGTTGTTCTTTTTAATTTTACAATTATTCGCAATTAAGGAAGATACTAACTCCATTAAAGAGTTGCTCATTCAGCGGGAGGTTAAAAGCACTTTAGACAAGTGAGTGGTTTATCGCTAATCGTTATTC
>NZ_JBFRMK010000191.1:0-1780 GCF_041470405.1 Shewanella sp. 10N.286.45.A1 | reverse complement strand
TCAATGCTCAGTTCAAGCTTAGTAGGAGGCTCCAATTTGTGCCATTAAGTATGGGTGGCACTATTCACCTATGAGATATCAGCCAAAATTAAATGGCTATTGTGAGTTATTGGCCTACGCCAATAACTCGATAGTATGGCAACTGGGTAACTCTAAACTGTGGACTAGCTCACGCAGTTCAATATTCGAGATCACTGAATTGAGTTAATGCCTTAAGCATAAAGCCTCGCTATTCACCTAGTGCTATTACAGCGTCCAGTTTTGCGAGCAACAATACAGTTTGCTCTCTGGATCAGCGGCAAAATAGAGTGGTAAAACAACCAACCTCTCTGACGCTGAACCTTAAGCAATACCCTGCGACCAACAGCCCTAGCAACACTGGCATAGCAAACATCGACAATGACAGGCCAATTTGGCTAACTCTGGAGTGTACGTGATATCAAAATTACCCAAATGGGTTGAATATGGGGCCTTTGTGCTAGCGTTGATTGCCGGCTGCGTTAATGCCATTGGTTTATTGGGTTTCGAGCACCAGTCTGTATCGCACCTCTCAGGTACTGCGACTTTAGTGGGCACTCAATTACTCAGTTCTTCCCCCACCGCCCTGCTTCACCTACTTGGGATACTTATCAGTTTTATTATCGGTGCGACATTATCTGGTGCATTGCTATCTGGCAGTTCAGTAAAACTTGGGCGTCACTATGACACCTTACTCGTTGTCGAAGGTTTACTATTAATCGGTGCTATCTACTTTCTACAAGCAGGCAGTTTTGTGGGGCATTACATGGCATCTGCAGCTTGTGGACTGCAAAATGCACTCGCGACAACATACAGTGGTGCCATTGTCAGAACCACTCATGTCACCGGGATCTTTACAGATCTTGGGATTATGTTGGGAAGCTGGCTTAAAGGAGAGGGATTCGACAGGCGTAAAGCGGTGCTGTTTCTGCTCATAATTACTGGCTTCATTTGTGGCGGGGCGCTAGGCGCCTTGTTATTTCAGCAATTTCAGTTTTACGCTTTGATCGTTCCTGCCGGGATCTGCTTAACCTTAGCCATTAGTTATCGCTTATATAAACGTAAAACAGCACCGAAGCCATCACAGTAATGCCGTAAAGCGACATCATAGCTGCCGATGTAAGCTTTTCCATGACAAGCCAGGTTAAAGTAGTCGCCTTGCTATTATTAAATTTAAATGCACTCTGTAGAAAAACAGACTTACTTAAATTAATTCTACTTTAATATAATATTTATTAGCACTGACAGTAATTTTATTTAAAATAGTACTCCTAGCAAAACAAAATGGTTACCACAACAGCTAAAAGGTAAAAAACAAAATGTTTGTTATTATTCCTCTAGATTATCTTTATCAAGATATATAAAACAAAAAAAATAAAACCAACCTTAAAAATTAAAAACTAATACTGATAGGCATTTAACTAATAAACCTCATTTACAATCTAAACTAATCACGCTACAAAACCAAAAGCAGTTACAACTCATTAACATATCGACAGGTAAACACATATGTAATAAATAATGCATAGCTCTAAATTAGAACAAAGACTTACACAGAAAACCCTGATAAACACTGGCTTACAAGCTACCCATTAAGGTGTACTCCTTTGTAGGTATTTGTTAGATTTATCTTATTTTGTTTACAACTAAGTTTTGTGAATTTATTGATCACTCTCACGTTATGGTTAATAAAATGTATGGCAAACCCACCCCTCATGTTAATTATCTAGCGGCAGATTAATATTATTTAATAATGTTAAAT
>NZ_JBFRMK010000190.1:0-355 GCF_041470405.1 Shewanella sp. 10N.286.45.A1 | reverse complement strand
ACACCTCAACAAGCGCCGACGGCATTTCTCAAGCAGCTGCGAATATATGCGAAGCCATTAACCCAGCGTTTTTCAAAATAGATATCATCTAAAATCGACTTTCCTCAGACAAACTCACTGAGTTAACCATCAGCACTTCTCAGAAGAGTATTTCAGCCAAATTTCATTATTTCTTGCATATTCTATCGGCAGGTTCGCTTTCGCGAGGAACATTCATGATAAGAATACGGCTAAGTATTGAAGTCGCGCTCTTAGCTCGTTATGTTGTTGATTAATAATGGCTGGCTATTAGTTTTTTTCAAGCATTGTTAGATGAAGCGGCAGTTCTGGCTTGTATGGCGTATGTCGAACTCAA